>NZ_JAGHQV010000200.1:0-1380 GCF_017744175.1 Thalassotalea sp. G20_0
GATGGATGGTTAATTAATTGCTGCTCATGGAGCCAGCCCATGAGAAAACAGGCGTAACCATGGAGATTATCCGGTAAGGGCGGTTCGCTGCCCACGGCCTGTTTCAGCAATTGAAAAGCCTCCATCATTCTCTCGCGATGCCGGGGCATATTGTAAATGCGGGTTTTGTCATCAGGTTTGGGGTAGGTCATGACGTTGAAAATATAAGCGAATGCCGTCACCAGGTCCTCCGGTTCCGGAAATGGTATCTGGCTCTTCAGCCAGGTAGCAGACGAAGCGGCCTGCCCCGCTTTTTTGGTTCTGACAAATACTGCATGGCTTTGGCTGGTTGACATATTCTCAGCCGCGCCCTGATAGCTCCAAACGTCGACCCTCTGGGTAACAGCCCTGGTTAATTCGCTGGCCGGTATGGAGCTTAACTGGTTGGTAAATGAGTTCCCTGAATAGCATTCGTTTATTGTTGTCAACTGATGAACTCTGCGAGCCTGGTCAGCAAAAATGGCAATATGTAATGCCCTGTACAGCACTTCGTGTTCATCGTCTGGCTCGGGAAGATAGCAGGGCTTTTCGCGCAGGGTCTTTAGCAGGAGTTCATATCTGGAAAACAGTAAAACCGGGGAATCAAAGGCTGAATACGGATAATAATTATTTACCGTTGTAAATTGACTGGCTATATCGGCCAGCTGTTGCGTTATGGCAATGGGGGACGCCAGAGGTTCGGTGTTGGGATACAGACCACTGTCAATGAGTAGTTTGAACCAATGATCCGACAGCCGTTTCTGCTGGCCAGAGCGAAATTGTTTTATTTTCTCTACATCACTGGCCTGGCTGATTGTACCATTGTTCAATGCGTACTGAATAAACCAGGATCTTAGCTGGCTCCGGGCTTTCTCAGCATTCAACAGGTTGGCTGTTGCCCACTGCTTATAAGCTTCCTTACGTTTGCTGCTGGCCTTTTCCAGAAATATGGATGATGCCTCAGCAGGTGCCTTTTTCAGTTGCTGCTCGTGCATCTTCAGAAACCTTTCCGACTCAATCAGGTAACATGCACCCAGTGCCATCATTGCGCCGGGATCCAGGCTAGCGAACGAATTCGGTGGGCCAACGATTACAACCCTGCGCTCATTTTCAGTCAGGATGCCTCCGACCTTCTGTTTCGGAAATAGTTGATGTACTACCTTGCAGGTGCAGGCGTATGGCGGTTTTATATCCTCTGCCGGACATATGTCACCCCAGAACCACCGGTTAAACTTCTTTATGCCGGACTTATCATCAAGCGCTGGCGAGAAGTTGCTGTTAATGGCAATGTCCAACAGTGTTTTGACCTGCTCAGTGAAAGACCACTGTTGGTTTGCTATGCACATTGACCGAACGACATTA
>NZ_JAGHQV010000201.1:0-1342 GCF_017744175.1 Thalassotalea sp. G20_0
CTTTATGCCGGACTTATCATCAAGCGCTGGCGAGAAGTTGCTGTTAATGGCAATGTCCAACAGTGTTTTGACCTGCTCAGTGAAAGACCACTGTTGGTTTGCTATGCACATTGACCGAACGACATTATGATCAATACTGACTTTCCTGCCCGCAAAAAAATGCTCTTCGGCAATGGCGTTTGCTTTATCGTCTTGGGCACTGAGGACACTGTCCACAAATTGGTTATAACTCAGTCTCTCCACAATCTGGTTCCGTACGTAACAGCCATGAGCAAATAAAACTGCTCTTCTGAAAATAGAAAAGCTAATTGAACACACTCTTGGACAGGATAAATAACCGATCGTTCTGTGGATGAAGAAAAATTCCCCACAAAGTTTTTACCATTGATATGACGCGGAGCCTCAGGGTGTTCGGTAGAGACGTTTTAATGAGAACCAGCCCCGGTTGAGGGAGGCAATATTTTCACTTCCGGGATACAACAGCCTGAACGTGCTGAAAACATGCCCGAGGCTTCTGGCCTGACAGACAATACCGAACAGCCATTCGGTGATCTCAATGGGTGTCAGGCTCGGGGTGACCCGTTCCGCAATGTTCAATACATCCACCTCAAAGTTTTCCGGATCCGGTAGCTGCTGGTATTGAATACCTGTTTTTCGGATGATGCTCTGCAACAGCAGATCACGAGCCTGGTTCAGATGCGCAGTGCACGAGTTGAAAGCATTTTTTTGCCCGTGCCCAACATCCTCAAACAATGGCTGCTCTGCTGCATTAATATGTTCCCATGCCAGGTGTTCCATCAAGACTTCGCTGCCCTGCTTTGTGCGGATTTTATTCAGCTTTGGACTGAGCCAGGCGATCTGTTCTTCATGGGTGTGAATCAATTGTTTTTTCCGGTTGAAAAACTGCTGTAACAGGCTGTGTACCGAACGATCCCATTGACTTGTCAGTCGCTTCCTGACAAAACCAGGCAGGTCTGCCCTGCGCTCTTTATTGGCAACAGGATCAGCGTCTTTCAGGAGCGGTTGTTGGGTCCAGTCCTGTTGAACCGCTGGTTGCCTCGCTGGGGCACCGGGGCTGTCCGGGGTTTGACCGGCTGCTGGTGCAGCAATGTTGCAATCGGCATTGCTGGTATCGTTATCCACGCCCTTATCCTGAAACAGCGCACTTTCATTTGGTGGCTGAAGGTGTCCAGGCTGGCTCTGCGGTTGACTGCAGACAGGTTCACGGCGCTGGTGGTCGGCCGGGGCATTTGTCCGTTGACGTGTTCCTTGACGGGTATCTTTATCTCCGTTGATGTATTGCTGAATCTCCTCTGGTGTCAGGCGGCGCAGGTAGCGCGTA
>NZ_JAGHQV010000202.1:0-1331 GCF_017744175.1 Thalassotalea sp. G20_0
GTCCGTCAGCTTTGCCCCCGCGCTCAAAATCGTGCCATATAAACATTCTGCGTCATCGTAACGGTCAGTAACTATTGCCCGCTCCAGAGCTTCATTCAGTTTATCCAGAACTTCATCCGTTAGCGTTGCCCCCAGGGCCAGAATGATGCCTGTTAAGCGCTCTGCGCCATCGTAATGATCGTCAGCTATAGCCTTCTCCAAAGATTCATTCAGTTTGCTTATGTCATCGTCCGTCAGCTTTACCCCGGTACCCTTTATGATCGATACTAACTGTTCTACCAGCTCGTAGTTCTGGAAAGCTGCTGCCCATACCAGACTTCCCCTCAGTTTTCTCTGGTCATCCTCAGTCAGCTTTGTCTTGGTGCTTACAATGATGGATAGTAACAGCTCTGGCTTATCCTTATCGTAATAATAGTTATCCACTGCCAGTATCAGGCGGTTACTCAGTGCTATCCGGGCATCCTCCGTCAGCTCTGTCTCAGTGCTTACAATGATGGATAGTAACAGCTCTGGCTTATCCTTATCGTAATGACGGTTATCCACTGCCAGTATCAGACCGTTACTCAGTGCTATCCGGGCATCCTCCGTCAGCTCTGTCCCAGTGCTTACAATGATGGATAGTAACAGCTCTGGCTTATCCTTATCGTAATGACGGTTATCCACTGCCAGTATCAGACCGTTACTCAGTGCTATCCGGGCATCCTCCGTCAGCTCTGTCTCAGTGCTTACAAAGACGGATTTTAACAGCTCTGCCTTATCGTAAAGACGGTGATCTACTGCCATTATCAGACCGTTACTCAGTGCTATCCGGTCATCCTGCGTCAGCTCTGTCCCAGTGCTTACAATGATGGATAGTAACAGCCCTACCATATCGTAAAGACGGTGATCTACTGCCTGTACCAGAGCGTTACTCAGTGCTATCCGGGCATCCTCTGTCAACTCTGCCCCAGTGATTACAATGATGGATTGTATCCGTTCTAAAAAATCATACCATCCGTACTTCAATGACAATATCACGCCTTCATTCAGTGTTCTCTGCCCTTCGCTGGTCAGCGTTGGCCCTGTATCCTGAATAATAATGAGTTGTCCTTGCAGTTCATGAGAAGGCAGGGTATTGGTCTGTCTTTCCTGATTTGCCACCTCCTTTGCTTCGCCGACAAGACCCCATGATTTTACTAACTCAGACAGGCCGCCTTTGAATAATGGACAGACTTTCCTTTCTTCTATTTGCTGATGGTTGACATGCACCGGCTTCAGGCAGTCTGTGTTGATGGGATTCGCACAAAAGGCTGTAGCCACCCCCCGGCAAAATGCTTTACCCCATGCAGGGT
>NZ_JAGHQV010000203.1:0-1312 GCF_017744175.1 Thalassotalea sp. G20_0
GTCCGCTCCTGTCTGTTGTCCACCAGTTTTGCTATGGCCCACAGCAGGTTGGCGATACCCTGGGCATTAAATTGGTCTTTCTGTGCGATCACGTGGGGCAACAGTGCGGCCACGGCCTCGTTGAGCCCTGGTGTCTGCTCCTGCCCGCTGTCCACCAGTTTCGCTATGGCCCACAGCAGGTTGGCGATACCCTGGGCCTTAAATTGGTCTTTCTTTACGTTCACCTGGGGCAACAGCGCCGCCACGGCCTCGTTGAATTCTGGTGTCTGCTCCTGCCCGTTGTCTACCAGTTTCGCCATGGCCCACAGCAGGTTGGCGATATGCTGACGAATAAATTGGTCTTTCTGTGCGTTCACGTGGGACAACAGCGCGGCCACGGCCTGGTTGAGTTCTGGAGTCTGCTCCTGCCCGTTGTCCACCAGTTTCGCCACGGCCCACAGCAGGTTGGCGATGCCCTGGGCATTAAATTGGTCTTTCTGTACGTTCACATGGGGCAACAGTACGGCCACGGCCTCTTTGAGCCCTGGTGTTCTCGCCTGTTGGTTGTCCACCAGTTTCGCCATGGCCCACAGCAGGTTGGTGATATCCTGGGCATTAAATTGGTCTTTCTGTGCGTTCACGTGGGGCAACAGCGCGGCCACGGTCTCTTTGAGCCCTGGTGTCTGCTCCTGCCCGTTGCCCACCAGTTTCGCCATGGCCCACAGCAGGTTGGCGATACCCTGTGGTTTAAAGTTAGCTTTCTGTGCGTTCACGTGGGGCAACAGCGCGGCCACGGCCTGGTTGAGCTCTGGAGTCTGCTCCTGCCCGTTGTCCACCAGTTTCGCCATGGCCCACAGCAGGTTGGCGATACCCTGTGGTGCAAAGTTAGCTTTCTGTGCTTTCACGTGGGGCAACAGAGCGGCCACGGCCTGTTTGAGCTCTGGTGCCCGCTCCAGCCCGGTGTCCACCAGCTTCGCCATGGCCCACAACAGGTTGGCGATACCCTGTGATTTAAAGTTAGCTTTCTGAGTGTTCACGTGGGGCAACAACGCGGTCACGGCCTCTTTGAGCCCTGGTGTCCGCTCCTGCCCGTTGTCCACAAGTTTCGCCATGGCCCAAAGCAGGTTGGCGATATGCTGAGGAATAAATTGGTTTTTTTGTGCGTTCACGTGGGGCAACAGCGCGGCCACGGCCTCTTTGAGCCCTGGTGTCCGCTCCTGCCCGATGTCCACCAGTTTTGCCATGGCCCACAGCAGGTTGGCGATGCCCTGGGCATTAAATTGGTCTTTCTGTGCGTTAACGTGGGGCAACAGCGCGGCCACGGCCTCTTTGA
>NZ_JAGHQV010000204.1:0-1309 GCF_017744175.1 Thalassotalea sp. G20_0
AAATTTGTTTGACCATGGGCCTACCTTTGCAGAAGGTTGGAATTTTGGACCAAACGACAGTGATGCCAGGCCGGTTGATTACATCGCCGACAAACTGGTTACGCTCTGGGGTGAGCAGGCCTGTTGGCAATTGGATGGTGCGGATCACCCTCATGAGGCTGGTTATCTCAAGCTGGACTGCTCCAAAGCAAGACAACGTCTCAATTGGGAGCCTCACTGGGATTTGGATGAAACGCTTGAGCGCATAGTGAAGTGGCATAAAGCATGGTTGAACCACGATGATATGCGCCAATACACCATAAATGAAATTAATGACTACATGAAAGCTTGATCAGTTAGCAAGTTAGGACAAACAATGACTCAGGAAACACTGCGTAACGATATTGCAGCCCTTGTGGAACAATATGCCGATGATACTTTTGCGGACAAACCGTTTGTTCCGGGTGAGACTGTCATTCCTCCTTCGGGTAAAGTGATTGGTGCGCCAGAAATCAAGGCAATGGTGGAGGCCTCCCTTGATGGCTGGTTAACCACGGGCCGATTCAATGCTGAGTTTGAAAAGCGCCTGGCAGACTACATCGGCGTGCCGCACTTGCTGACTACCACATCGGGCTCTTCAGCCAATCTGCTGGCAATGACAGCACTGACCTCACCCAAGTTGGGTGACCGATCGCTTAAGCCTGGTGATGAAGTAATTACCGTAGCGGCTGGCTTCCCGACCACAGTCAATCCGACCGTACAAAACGGCCTGATACCTGTATTTGTTGATGTCGATATTCCAACATACAACATCGACTCGGCATTGATTGAGGCTGCGGTATCAGAAAAAACCCGGGCGATCATGATTGCCCATACTTTGGGCAACCCCTTTGATTTGTCTGAAGTGCGTCGTATTGCTGACAAGTACAACCTTTGGTTGATTGAAGATTGCTGTGATGCCTTGGGCAGTACATATAATGGCCAGAAGGTGGGTACGTTTGGTGATTTGGCGACGGTAAGCTTCTACCCAGCGCATCACATTACCATGGGTGAGGGTGGTGCGGTGTTCACTAAATCCCGTGAACTTATCCGAATCGTAGAGTCTTTTCGGGATTGGGGGCGTGACTGCTATTGCCAGCCTGGCTGTGACAACACTTGTGGTAAACGCTTTGAACAACAGCTCGGTACTTTGCCCTTTGGCTACGACCACAAATACACATACTCCCATATGGGCTTTAACCTGAAGATTACAGATATGCAAGCCGCCTGCGGCCTGGCACAGATGGATCGGGTTGAGTGGTTAGTACAAAAACGTAAAGATAATTTTGCC
>NZ_JAGHQV010000205.1:0-1301 GCF_017744175.1 Thalassotalea sp. G20_0
TGGCGCTATTGGTTGCCATCGGGTTTGCTCGAACAGGATGATGAGACCTGTTCGCCGAGCCTGTTGTAACCAGTGGCTGAGAACTGGGAATTACCAATCGCATGTTGGACAGATCTCCCCGGATAAGAGCATGAACTTTCAGTGCACAACCGCCGCATTTACCGTGTCTCACGAACCTGAGGGCTTCGTAATCTTTGGCTCACTCGCCCAGAGACTCAGCCTTGTATGCGGTTTCTGTACGTCGGCTCGCACCTTTGCACTCAGACTGCCTCCGCACAGCCTCTCGCGAGACTGCACTTGCCTTAAGCTAGTGGTTGTCATCAGCAGGCGTCTTTACCGCCAGTCAGATGTAGGTTCTCCCACAGGGGACTTTCACCCCATCAGTTCATGCCCATGCCGGGCGTACCAAAGCCTTCCAGCAGACGCCGCCTGCGGCGGCGCTGCTGAAGGCGGCGTTAGAATTTTTGGTGAAGTTATGAAGTACATTAACAAAATGAAGCAAATCGAAATTACAGACATATTAAAATTCTCTAGCTCTTTAGAAGCTGAAAATCCCGAGTATACATATCACAAGTCTTATCGTTATTTTGTTCAATACTTTGCTGATAAAAGTGAACTAACTGAACAAGAGTTAATGATTGGAGCCAACCTGACGTATGGCTGGATGCCAACGATTATGAACTTTAAGGCAAATAATTTTGAAGGTGCTTTAAATATTTTAAATAAGGCTAAATTGGCTGAGCGCATTTCAACCGATGAGCTTCTTGCATTGAAGTCACTAATAAATAATTCTCTTGTTGGTGTGTCAAAACTTCTCCACTTCGTTAACCCAGATGTTTATGCAATTTGGGATAGCAGGGTATGTCATTTTTTGCTCGGTAAGTCTTACAAGTACATAATTGAGAAACCAGATTTGTATTGGGAATATTTAAATTTGTGCGAGCGTGTGTCAAAAGATCTCGCTTTTCAACCGATACATAATTCTTTCGAAAATTCAGTGAGGTATAAGGTTTCAGCTCTTAGGGTTGTTGAACAGCTAATGTTTATGAACAGCCATACAACAATAGTTAAATTCTAACAAAGCATTTAAGAGTGACTGCCCACGCTTGCTGTTTTCGCTTCGCTCAAAGTATAGCAAGCGCGTGCAGCACCTTAATGCAGCGTTAGGCTCTATATAGTGCTTGTCCGAAAACCCATCAGCCCTTGAAAACAGCAGTCTGTGACCTAACTTAATCATTGAAGATTTCCACTGACAGGCTGTTGTCTCACTCATGCGCCAAACCATCAAGCCACAAATGCAG
>NZ_JAGHQV010000206.1:0-1300 GCF_017744175.1 Thalassotalea sp. G20_0
TGACAGTGTCTGAGTACCTGCCATGCCTGACGGAGTCAGTGACACATCGGTGGTATTCATTGACGAACTCAACTCAGGAGAGAACGGAGCCGTCGTGTTGGGTGACAGTGTCTGAGTGCTTGCCATGCCTGACGGAGTCAGTGACACATCGGTGGTATTCATCGACGAACTGAGTTTCGGAGAGAACAGAGCCGTGGTGCTGGATGATAACGTCTGGGTGCCTGTCATCCCTGTTGGGCTTAGTGATGCATCGGTGGTATTGATCGACGAACCCAGCTCTGGTGAGAACGGAGCCATCGTGTTGGATGACAGTGTCTGAGTACCTGCCATGCCTGACGGAGCCAGTGATGCACCGGTGCTATTGATCGACGAACTCAGTTCTGTAGAGAATGGAGCCGTGGTGCTGGATGATAATGTCTGGGTGCCTGCCATCCCTGATGGGGTCATTGACACATCGGTGGTATTGATCGACGAACTCAGTTCTGTAGAGAACGGAACCACGGTGTTGGATGACAGTGTCTGAGTGCCTGCCATGCCTGACGGAGTCAGTGACACATCGGTGGTATTGATCGACGAACTCAGTTCTGGTGAGAACGGAGCCGTGGTGCTGGATGATAACCTCTGGGTGCCTGCCATCCCTGTTGGGCTCAGTGATGCCTCAGTAGTATTGATCGACGAACTCATTTCCGTCGAGATCCGGGCCATCGTGCTGGATGACAATGCCTGAGTGCTTGCCGTTCCGGACGGGCTCAATGAACCCTCTGTAGCATTAGCCAACGAACCAGACCCGGATGAGGCTAAAGCGGTGATACTGGACGACACTGCCTGGCTACTTGCCATCTCCGACGGACTCAACGACGTCCTGATCGTATTAACCGATGAACTTGACTCTGCCCCAATTAGAACTGTGGTATTGGCAAATAGTGCTTGAGTAGGGGTGCTCTCAGACTGGCGTGGTGCAGCCTCGATAGTGCTGGCCGACGAACTCAATCCTGCTACCAGGGCAGGTGCCGCGGTATCCGACCATAAAGCCGTCGTTAATGATGCTTCAGAGGCAGTAACGTCCGGTGGTACAAGGCTGGAATTACCCGGTGCGATTTGGGGTGTGATCGGGTTACTGCTGTTAGTAACGACTCCGGGATTGCTGCCTGGCCTGCCCGTGGCAGGTTGCAGGCCCGTGACGGGCGGCTGGCCGGTGGTTAACAATCCACTGGTGGGCGTGGTTCCTCTGTTACCACTGCCACCGGATGAGTGATGGTGACCGGAGTTGTCATTGTCAGATGAATCATCATCACTATCA
>NZ_JAGHQV010000207.1:0-1299 GCF_017744175.1 Thalassotalea sp. G20_0
TGCCCGTTGTCCACCAGTTTTGCCATGGCCCACAGCAGGTTGGCGATATGCTGAGGAATAAATTGGTTTTTTTTTGCGTTCACGAGGGGCAACAGTGCGGCCAAAGCCTCTTTGAGCCCGGGTATCAACTCATGCCTGTTATCCACCAGTTTCGCCATGGCCCAGAGCAGGTTGGCGATACCCTGTGGTGTAAAGTTTGCTTTCTGTGCGCTCACATGGGGCAACAACGCGGCAACGGCCTCTTTGAGTTCTGGCGTCCGCTCCTGCCCGCTGTCCACCAGTTTCGCCATGGCCCACAGCAGGTTGGTAATGCCCTGGGCATTAAATTGGTCTTTCTGTGCGTTCACGAGGGGCAACAGCGCGGCCGTGGCCCCCTTGAAAACTGAAGTCTGCTCCTGCCCGCTATCCACCAGTTTCGCCATGGCCCACAGCAGGTTGGTTATATGCTGAGGAATAAACTGGTCTTTTTGTGTGTTCACATGGGACAACAGCGCGGCCATGGCCTTTTCGATCTCTGGTGTCCGCACCTGCCCGTTGTCTACCAGTTTCGCCATGGCCCACAGCTGGTTGGCGATTCCCCGGGCATCAATATCCCTGGCTTCAGGTTTTTGGTTGCAGTTAAATATTATTGCATCAAGTAGCGTTGACAATAAGGCAACTTGAGTACGTTTAACACGCTCATCTATGGGGTTATGGGAAGTAAAAACACCCGCTGAAGTAAATGAGTGCAGTGTCGTCGTCAGGCTTCGCCAATTCCAGCTCCGCGTTGCTGTGAAATTTTGCAGCAAACGCATCAGCTGGCTTTGTTCCGCTCGATTTAACGGTCTTTTAGCAGCTGACGTGTATTTTTTAATTGAACTGGCATATTTACCGTGATGTCTCCCATCATAGCGATCACCGAAACGATCCGATTTACTCACAAGGTCATCCATTGTTTCCTGTTTGGTGAGAGTATTAAAATCTTGAGCAGGGTTTACTGAGCGGCGCAGTAGATATTGAGAAGGGCATGCGGCAGAAGATTGGTAAAATTCATTACGCCCCGTGCGGGGGGGATTATCCCACTGTCTGACTGTGGCATGTCTATATCGTCCACGCCTTGAAGAAGCGGCCTGGTCATCCGGTTGGTTGTAATCATTATCTGATCTTGCGTATTGACCACTGATACCAGCAGAGGTTCTATGCATAATTATATTTCATTAATTCATGGAAATATAAAAAGCAGACTGCGGTTCTGTTCAGAAGTTCATTTTGCTGAAATGTGAAAACGGTTCCTGGGTCGAAAGGAGGGGATTACTGGCT
>NZ_JAGHQV010000208.1:0-1289 GCF_017744175.1 Thalassotalea sp. G20_0
GGGCTGGCGGCCACCGGGTTTCTGATTTATGAGAGCCTGACACCGGCCATTGAGATGAACCGGGCTCTGGCAGAAACCCGGAGCATTGGGGTTCAGGAATCCGCATTAAAGCAATTAAACGACACCGCTCTGGAACTGTCCGCTACCTATGGCGTGGTGGCTGCTGAAGTAGTGGGTTCTGGAACCCAGATCAGCAAAGCCATCAAGGGCCTGACCGGTGATGAGCTGGCCGCTTTTACCAGTGCCTCCGCAGTTTTGGCCAGCACTACCAAGGCCGGAATGGATGAAACCAGCCTGTATATCACTCAGATGTACGAACGGTTTAAAGGGACAGCGGATGCCATGGGAAAATCCCAGTGGGTTGAGCAACTGGTGGGGCAGACCAACTATCTGCAAAAAGAATTAGGTACCAATACCGCCGATATTGCCGATGCCATGCAAGGTTTGAACAACCTTGGCTCCGGCCTGGGAGTGGCTATGGAGGAGCAGCTGGCAATCATGGCAACACTCAGTAAATCCACCGGAATCGCTGACGCTGAAGCCCAATATACCAACTTTCTCGAATACGCCGTTGCAGCTCAAGATAAGCTCGGAATGTCGTTTACAGACAGCAACGGGCGATTGCTCCCGATGCTGGATATTCTCTCCAAACTCCAGACCGAATTTGGAGACCTCAGCGGAGCCAATACCTGGGCAATTCTTGATGATGCGTTTGGGGATGGCTCCAAACTCATTCAACAATTAAGCAAAGACACCGTAGGACTCGGTAAAACCATCAGTGATCTGAACAACATTACCAGTATGTCCACCGCAGCAGAAGCAGCGGAAGCCATGACCGATCCATGGCAACAGTTAGCCAGTTCTATCAATGCGGTACGCATTGCTATGGGACAAGCCTTGCTCCCGGTTATAGAACCCGTTATCCAATGGTTTGCAGAAATGGCTCAAGAAGTTCTGCTACTGATCAAACTGTTCCCCAATATCACCAAGGTCATCACCACCACCGGGTTGGTGATTCTGCTGCTGGCTGCCAGTATGGCCACCCTCACCATTGCGGTTGGTCTGGGAAAAGCCGCTTGGGCTGGCTGGATTCTTACCATGCAGGTTTTGCGAGGCGTCACCATGGCATTCACCGCCGTTCAATGGCTGCTTAATGCCGCTTTTGTAGCTTCTCCCATTGGTTTGATTGTGTTGGGCATCACCGCTCTGGCCATGGCGTTATATATGGCATGGCAAGGAGTGAAACTGCATGGCCTAGCGCGGTACGACCGTAATTATCAGGAATATTG
>NZ_JAGHQV010000209.1:0-1285 GCF_017744175.1 Thalassotalea sp. G20_0
GGCCTGCATTGGTTACCGGATTCATGGCTCTTTTGATGACCCCGGGATAATCCTGAAATAACTCTGGGCAGCCTCTCGGGGGACGCAAAATATTGTCACGTACCATGGGCATTTGGCGGAGCTATCGGGAAGCCCTCTTTCCCATCGTTTTATGCCCCGCACAGCCGGCAGCCATGGATTCGCTCTCTGTACGGATGTGGTCGGGTTCATCAGGAAAGGCTTCATCAAACCCGCGTTTTTTAGCTGGTTGTGGTTTAGAGACTTTTGCCAGTTTTTTGATGGCCCGGTCATTCCTCAACTCAGCCGCCTTGAGCAACAGGCGTTTTCCCTCGTACCGATGTTCCGGAAAGTTCTCGCCACCACGCAGATACAGGTGACCCAGGCTACTCATGGCCAGAGGAGACCCCAGCTCAATGGCTTTCAAGTACCAGCGCTCTGCTTCATGCAGATCTACCTCAACGCCCACGCCACCATACTGATATAGGCGACCCAGGTTGTACATGGCTAAAACATCCCCCAGCACGGCCGCCTTCAGGTACCATCGATCCGCTTCATGCAGGTCTACCTCAAAGCCCGCGCCACCATGCTGATATAGGCGACCTAGCAGGTACATGGCTGAAGCTATAATGGCTGGATCTTTTCCCAGCTCAACCACCTTGAGGAACCAGATTTTCGCCTGGTGCAGATCTGCCGGAAAGTTCTCGCCACCATGCAGATACAGGTCACCCAGGAAATGCATGGCTTCAACGTATCCCAACTCACCCGCCTTGAGCCACCAGGATTTCGCCTGGTGCAGGTCTTTCTCAAAGCCATCTCTACCCTGGAAATACTGGCAGCCCAGGTTGGCCATGGCTACAACATCCCCCAGTCCGGCCGCCTTGAACAACAGGGACTTTCCCTGATCCTGGTCTGCCGGTAAGCCCTCGCCGCCATCCAGATACAGTAGGGCCAGGTTATTCATGGCGCAGGCATCCCCCAATCCAGCCGCCTCACGGTACCAGTGCTCCGCTTTGCGCAGATCTACCGCGAAGTCCTTGCCACCATCATGATACAGGTAGCCCAGGTTATTCATGGCTGTAATATCCCCCAGCTCAGCCGCCTTAAGGTACCAGCTCTCGGCTTTGTGCAGATCGGCTGGAAAGCCCTCGCCACCGTCTGCATACACGATGCCCAGGTTGCACATGGAATCAATATCCCCCAGTTCAGCTGCCTTAAGGTACCAGCTCTCGGCTTTGTGCAGATCGGCTGGAAAGTCCTCGCCACCATCTGCATACACGATGCCCAA
>NZ_JAGHQV010000020.1:0-105366 GCF_017744175.1 Thalassotalea sp. G20_0
ACTGATGATGAAAGAGGCGTGGTTGTTGATGGTGATCACGTCATGTTGGGCCGGGAACGCCTGTGGCACTTTATCACGGCCATACTGTTCGAGCTTAAACAAACAGAGTATCAATTCAGGAATCAAAGGCTTACTGTCATGCCACCCGATGGTGAACCGGTTGTACTTCCAAAACCAGAGTTTACCGTTACTGACACCGGTTTTGTTATAAATAACTGGACCCTTGAACAGTTGATCGCATTTTTCAAGGCAACCGAATTCACAGAACAATGGTATGAAAAGCCTCGGGACAAGCGGGCACCCTATGCGATCAGGCTTGAGGCTAAACGGGCCCAAATGAAAGCAAGAACCAAAGAGACCAGGAAAGCCGAGCCTGAAAAAGTAGCATTTCTGCTGTCACCTTCTGAGATTATCGATATCATCAAATACAACAAACCATTAAAGTCAGTGGTTTGGGCATCTCTGGAACACTATGCCCGCAACGGCCAGCTAACCACCAGTTTATGTAAGGCGCTCAGCCCGGTTATCCGAAATGATAATGAGGGTGTTGTTCCTGAGCTCGTTAAAAATGCAGTGGCTGAAAAGCTGGTACAGATTGAGGCAACAAAAACACCCGTAGTAACAGCCATCGCTCTGCAACAACCTCCTGCAAGCACGACACTCCCTTGGGATCAGGATTCCACCAGGAGCCTTCAAGGGCCGAAATTTACCTTTGAAGCGGCAATGGAAGAGCTGGATCGTTTTCCGATATTGGGGAATAGAGAACTTGAACTATTGGAACCCTATCGGAAAGAGATGATACTTCCGCAGTTAATGAGTGTTCTCCAAAAGATCAACCATTATGATGTGGATAAACAGACACAAAACGCCTGGCATTCAGCCTTGGAATGCAGAAAAGAAGACCCTTTTGGGCTGAACGGAATTGACATTGACATTTGGGAATCGGATTTATTGTCGCCGGATTTTGATTTATCTGCGACCGGGTCAGAACGGGTCAACAACCACCATGACTGGCTTGAAGAGTTCTATGAGACCGTTTTTCATGCCACCAATAATGGCTGATTTTCAGCATGGTGCGTAATTTGAGCTATAAATGAAACTTTTTAACGGCCACACACTCCAAAAAAACCTATAAATGCACTAACGGAAGTATCATTAATGATTTCTGGAAATCCAATACATGCCCAGAAAAATGATCTGGGAGCGGCTCTTGATTCGGCACCTTCTGATTCTGGCAGTTGGCTCGGCCGCACTGTGACTCACAACCCTTCTCCCCATGATGCTTCTTCCTATCATTCTCCGGGCACGGCATACCGACCCTCGGCTCCAGTTACTAAAACGAGATCGGCGACTGTTCAGGCAAGCCCCGATAGTGGCATGCGACTCCCTGTGCATAAACTGGTGGAGTGTCAGCTGTCATTGCAAAAAGGGTTTAGTGTGGTTTCTAATGCTCTTCAGATAATGTTGCTACGTAGCTCAATGCCTCACTGCCCACCTTCTCTCGGGAAACAATTGGATTTTCTTGAAACTAAAGAACCGTTTGATGACGAGCTCTTTCTGGAATTGGCAGGGCTTTTACGCGCAGACCCATCGGTTATTACAGGTCATCAGCAACTTGATAAATCTGTAAAGATTGATGTGTTGAAAGGTTTGTATCGCCAGCTCAAGGATGTGCCAAAAGTGCAGTTGGAGAAGGCACTTTCTCAACAGGCTCATTTAGAATCGATTAAACAGAACTTTGAACGCGATGCTCCGGAAGACAGGTTTTGTTGTTTACCTGATCCTGTTCCAGAGCATGAGGCAGCGCAAATGAAGGGTTATATGGATGCTTTGGATACGCTGTTATCCGACATTGACGAAAGTGCTCTTGGTCTATTGGTAAAAGACGATGTCTCACTGCAAGAAAAGCTGTCAAACGCGGCTGAAGCTGTTCAGACATGTAAATATATTTTCAACAGAACCAATCTGTAAATAAGGGGTGAAGTTTAAAACCAGTCGTTTAGGAATTATTCTTTATTCATAAATGAAACTTTTTAACATTCACTCAATCTAATGGAGCATTATTAATAGAATTAAGGAATATATCTTATGATCTCCGGTAACCCAATACCGGCTCAAAATGGCTTGGGCACTGCTCAAGATGATCCGGCATCTACTGGTTCTGGCATATGGCTTGGCCGCGCTATAAAGGCGCTTAAAGGGGTGACCTGTTTTGTCTCGGGAGTTGCCGCCATCGCTGCTCTGGCAGCAGGCTTTTATGTTGCGGCTGCGTTATGTGGAGCGGTTTTCGCTGTGTCCGGATTATCCCTGCTGTTTGGCAATAGTCATAATAACATTGAGCCATCAGGGGCAAGTCCACAGTCACCTTCAGATGATCCTGATGATACAGGCGCAGTGGAACTGTGTAGCACTGACCAGTCAGAACCGGTCAGTCATTTGGCCACCCACAATACGCATACTCCTGCCGATTATACGACAAGCACGGTATACAGGGGCGCGCCGACACCGGTTAAGACAATGAGTCCGCCGACGGTTAATGTCAGCACCAATAATGGCAGGGGCCTCCTGCCCAAGGCTGAACTGCTGAGGTGTCACAGTTCACTGGACGATGGGATAAGAAATGTCTATGTGGCTCTTGATGCCATGAGGCTGTACAGCTTATCAGTCGACAGCCCGTCATTTTACAGGAAGCACATAGGTACTCTTAGAAGCAGTGAACCATTTGATGAAGATTTATTTCTGCTTCTGGCAAAACGTTTAAAGGTAGATAAATCGGTTATTAATGATCACCAGCAACTGGATAAGGCTGTCAAGATTGATTTGCTGGAGAAACTGGTTGAACAGCAGAAGGATGTGCCCCAAGTGCAGCTGCGGCATGTTAAAACTCAAATGGTCAATCTGGAAAACCTTAAAGAAGACCTGCAACGCCACTCCCCGTTGCTCGAAATTAGTTCAATACCTGATCCGGTACCAGAAAGTAACGTGTCACATATGAAGCGTCATGTGGATGCCCTGGATACAGTGCTGGCCAACATTAGAAAGCGCTCGCTTGCTGACCTTATCGACGCTGATGACTCATTGCATGAACGGTTGTCAGAAGCGGATGCAGCGATTAAAAAATGTCGAAATATTTTAAATGGGACTGATCGTAAATATTATTGAAGTGGCCATTTCAGGAACCCGGAAATAGCCTGTTTGAACAAAAATCACGGCTTTCATGGGGAAGGCTGTGCTACACCGAAAAATACACCAATAATGAGGTCAATCCCTTGGCATTCATCCAACCGGGGCGGTTCAGGCAAACAATTATTTTTTTTCATAAATGAAACTTTTTAACAGCTGTACACTCTAATTAGGAAATTCTAATGCAATAAAGGAATATAATTTATGATCTCTGGAAGCCCTGCAACCCCCCCAAATAGCTTGGGAGCTGCTCAAAATGATCCGGTAACTTCTGATTCTGGCTCTTGGAAGGGGCGAGCGATCAAAGTACTTAAGGCAGTGGGTCTTTTTGTTTCGGGAGTAGTCGCTTTGCCTGTCGTGATTCTGGCTACAGGCGTTTATCTTGTGGCAACGTTATTGGGGGCAATTTTCGTTGTGCCAGCAACCTAGCTGTTTGACAACATTAATCAAGCTGAGGATGCTTCAGAGTCCGATTCACAATCATCGACAGATGATTGTGATAAAGAAGAAGCTCTCGGCTATATAGGTACTTGTCCGATAACACGTAACTCTAATTTCGAAAGCATCTCTGGTCATTTTAGGGAGCAGATGTTTTACCAGAGCCCTTCGGATCCGGTTAATACAACGAGGTCAGAGAGGGGCAATGAAAGCCCTGCAGTAAGCCCCGGTGAAAGCCCCGGTAATGGCTTTAGACCTGATTTAGCTGGCTTGGAGATGTGTAAGATTGAATTGAGCTATGGGCAAGGAGAAGTTGGTATAGTTCTTAATCAAATAATGCTCCATTTCTTAACAGACTGTCACGATCTGACTCATCCCAGGGAACAATTGGATATTCTAAAAACTAAAGAACCATTTGATGACAGGCTCTTTCTGGAATTGGCTCAACTTTTACGCGTAAACCAATCGATTATTAATGGTCACCAGAGTATTGATGAATCTGAAAAGATTGCGTTGTTAGAAAGGGAGTATAAACAGCTGGAGGACAAGCATAATGTGCAAAAGAATCATGCTGTTAAACTAAAGGCGGATCTCCAGAACATTAAACAGAACCTGAAAGCCTATGTTCTACCAGACAGGTTAATTGGCGAACCTGATCCGGTTTCAGACATTGTTATAGCAACAATGAAGGAGCATGTGGATGCTTTTGATTCGCTGTTATCCCGCATTAACAAAAGTGTCATTGCTGAACTGATTCTGGCGGATGAAAAACTGCAACGCGGGATGTCAAAAGCAGCAAAAGCTGTTCAGAAATATAGAAATATTTTTGCACAAACCACACCGTAAATGTGGGTGAGTGGGCTATTTCAGCGTCCCTGAACCAGATAAAGTTCAGGGACCAATTCTAGGTCAGCCTTAACCTACCCGTTACAGTCGCTTCCATTTCTCCTTCTTTCTTTACCAGCACTGACAAAAGTGCTCTTGGTCTATTGATACAAACCGATGACTTACTGCAAGACAGAATGTCAAAAGCGGCTGAAGCTGTTCAGAAATGTAAAGATATTTTGAACGGAACAAATCAGTAAATCAGGGGGGGGGGGGAGTTTACAACCACTCGTTTAAGAATCAATTGGGGTATCAAGAGATCCCATGAATTCACTGGAGCCAATTGATCAATGTAAAGAGCTCAAGGCTCTTAAATGAGTGGTATCAGGGTGAAGTGGGTTTCGACAACGCTGCCATGGGGATGGTTGTAACATACCGAAAAATATCAGAAATGTGATCAACCCCGTGAGCATCCTGCCAACCAGGGTTCCGGTAAAGAATTATTCTTTCTTTTCATAAATGAAACTTTTTAACATTCGCATAATCTAAGTCAGCATTATTATTAGAATAAAAGGATATGACTCATGATCTCTGGTAACCCGATACCTGTCCAAAGTGGCTTGGGCGCTGCTCAAGATGATCCTGCACCTTCTGGTTCTGGCAGCTGGCTTGGTCGCACTATTAAGGTACTTAAAGGGGTGACTTGTTTTGTCTCGGGAGTTGCCGCTGTAGCTGCCCTGGCTACTGGTTTTTATGTTGTGGCTGCGGTATGCGGGGCGATTTTCGCTGTGTCCGGGTTATCCCTGCTGTTTGGCAAAAGTCATAATAACGTGGAACCATCAGGGGCAAGCCCACAGTCACCGTCAGATGATCCTGATGATTCAGGCGCGGTCGAACTGTGTAGCACTGATCAGTCAGAACCGGTCAGTCAGGTTGAACTTTGTAGCACTGACCAGTCAGAACCGGTCAGTCAGGTGGCCACCCACAATACGCATATTCCTGCCGATCCTTTGACAAGCCCGGTTTACAGGGGCTCGTCGGCACCGTTGCAGCCAGTGAATCCGCCGACGGTTAATGTCAGCACCAATAATGGCGTGGGCCTACTGCCCATAATTGAGCTGTTAAGGTGTGACAGTGTACTGAAAGATGTGATCAGTAATGTCCGTTTTATTCTTGAGTACATGAGGATGAATAGCTTGACAGGACTCGGTGGGTCTGTTTACAGGCAGCCAATAGGTGATCTCAGGGCTAGTGAACCATTTGATGAAAATTTATTTCTGCTTCTGGCAAAAAATTTAAAAGTAGAAAAATCGGTTATTGATAGTCACCAGCAAACGGATAAGGCTGTCAAGATTGAGTTGCTGGAGAAACTGGTTGAACAGCAGGAGGAAGGATTACAAGCGCAGTTGCAGCATGCTAATACTCACATGGTCAATCTGGAAAACCTTGAAAAAGACCTGGAGCGCTATTCCACGGTACGCAGGATTACTTCCATACCCGATCCGGTCCCAGAAAATGAAGTGGCACAAATGAATCGTCATCTGGATGCCCTGGATACACTGTTGGCCGACATTAGAAAGTGCTCGCCGCCTGGTTGCTTTATTGACTCCGATGGTTTTTTGCAGAGACGGTTATCAGAATTGGAGGCAGTGATTAATAAATGTCGAAATATTTTAAACGGGACTGATCGTAAAGATTAATGAAGTGGGCTATTTCAGGGACTCTGAAATAGCCTGTTTAAACAAAAATCACGGTTCTCATGGGGAAGGCCGTTCTATACCGAAAAATACACCAATGAGGTCAATCCCTTGGCATTCCTATTCCTCCAACCGGGGCGGTTCAGGCAAACAATTATTTTTTTTCATAAATGAAACTTTTTAACAGCTGCACACTCTAACTAGGAAATTCTAATGCAATAAAGGAATATAATTTATGATCTCCGGAAACCCTACAACCCCCCCAAACAGCTTGGGAGCTGCTCAAAATGATCCGGTATCTTCTGATTCTGGCTCTTGGAAGGGGCGAGCGATCAAAGTACTTAAGGCAGTGGGCCTTTTTGTTTCGGGAGTAGTCGCTTTGCCTGTCGTGATTCTGGCTACAGGCGTTTATCTTGTGGCAACGTTATTGGGGGCAATTTTCGTTGTGCCAGCAACCTCGCTGTTTGACAACATTAATCAAGCTGAGGATGCTTCAGAGTCCGATTCCCAATCACCGACAGATGATGGTGATAAAGAAGATGATGGTGATAAAGAAGAAGTTCTCGGCTATATTGGTACTTGCCCGATAACACGTAACTCTACTTACGAAAGTGTCTCTGGTCATTTCAGAGAGGAGATGTTTTACCGGAACCCTTCGGATCCGGTTAATACAACGAGGTCAGAGAGGGGCAATGAAATCCCCGGTAATCGCTATAAACCGGGTTTAGCTGACCTGGAGATGTGTAAGATTAAATTGCGCCTCGGGCAAGCAGAAGTTAATACAGTTCTTAGTCACATATTTCACCATTGCTTAACAGACTGTCGCGATCTGACTCATCCCAGGGAACAATTGGATATTCTAAAAGTTAAAGAACCATTTGATGACAAGCTCTTTCTGGAATTGGCAAAAATTTTACGCGTAGAGCAATCGATTATTAATGGTCACCATATTGATAAATCTGAAAAGATTGCGTTGTTAGAAAGGGCGTATAAACAGCTGGAGGAAGTGCCTGAGTTGCAACGGAATAGTATTTGTAAACTAAAGGTGGATTTCGGGAACATTAATCAGAACCTGCATGCCTTTGTTCTACCAGACAGGTTAATTAGCGAATCTGATTCGGTTTCAGATATTGATATAGCAACAATGAAGGAGCATGTGGATGCTTTTGATTCGCTATTATCCCGCATTGACAAAAGTGCCATTGCTGAACTGATTCGGGCTGATGAAAAACTGAAACGCAGGATGTCAAAAGCAGCTGAAGCTGTCCAGAAATGTAGAAATATTCTTCACAAACCACACCGTAAATGGTCGTGAGTGGGCTATTTCAGCGTCCCTGAACCAGAGAAAGTTCAGGGACCAATTCTCGGACAGCCTCCCAGGCATTCCTCCAGCCGGGGCTTGTTGCAGCAGCAATTATTTTTTTTCATAAATAAAACTTTTTAACAGCTGCACACTCTAATAAGGGCATTCTAAAGTAATAAAGGAATATAATTTATGATCTCTGACGCCCCGATAGCCCCCCCAAATAGCTTGGGAGCTGCTCAAGATGATCCGGCATCTACTGGTTCTGGCCGCTGGCTTGGTCGCGCTATTAAAGTACTTAAAGCAGTGACCTGTTTTGTCTCGGGAGTAGCCGCTGTGGCTGCCCTGTCCACTGGCTTCTATGTTGTGGCTGCGGTATGTGGCGCGATTTTCGCGGTGTCCGGATTATCCCTGCTGTTTGGCAATAGTCACAATAACGTGGATCCATCAGGGGCAAGCCTGCAGTCATTGTCAGATGATCCTGATGATACAGGCGCAGTCGAACTGTGTAGCACAGATCAGTCAGAACCGGTCAGTCAGTTGGCCACCCACAAGGCGCATACTCCTGCCGATTATACGACAAGCCCGGTTTACAGGGGCGCGCCGACACCGGTTAGACCGGGTTTAGATGATCTGGAGACGTGTAAGCTTGAATTGCACAGCGGGCAAGGAGAAGTTGGTATAGTTCTTAATCACATATTTATCCATTGCTTAACAAACTGTCCCGATCTTTTTAATCCCAGGAAGCAATTGGATATTCTAAAAACTAAAGAACCATTTGATGACAAGCTCTTTCTGGAATTGGCACAACTTTTACGCGTAGACCAATTGATTATTAATGGTCACCAGCGTATTGATAAATCTGAAAAGATTGCGTTGTTAGAAAGGGAGTATAAACAGCTGAAGGATGTGTCTGAGGTGCAACAGAATCACACTCTTAAACTGATGGCGGATCTTGATAACATTAAAGATAACCTGAAATCCTTTGTTCTACCAGACAGGTCAATTCGCGTACCAGATCCGGTTTCAGATATTGAGAGAGCAATAATGAAGGAGCATCTGGATGCTTTTGATTCGCTGTTATCCCGCATTAACAAAAGTATCATTGCTGAACTGATCCGGGCAGATGAAGAGCTGCAACGCAGTATGTCAAAAGCAGCTAAAGCTGTGCAGAAATGTAGAAATATTTTTGCACAAACCACACCGTAAATGTGAGTGAGTGGGCTATTTCAGTGTCCCTGAACCAGAGAAAGTTCAGGGGCAATTCTCGGTCAGCCTTAACCTACCGTTACAGGCGCTTCTATTTCTCCTTCTTTCTTTACCAGCAACAGTGAAGCAATAGAGAGTATTCCGCAACCAGCCATCACCGCTGCCATGGGAATGGCTGTTCCATCATGCAAGTAACCGACCAAAGCAGAGGCTACTCCCCCCATGGTAAAGCGCACTGCGCCTGCCAGGGCGTTTGCTGTTCCGGCTGATTTTGGAAAGTGGGACAGGGCCAGGGCGTTGGAGTTAGGACCCGTTAAGCCAATACAGGCGATATAGCAGGCAATTGGGATCATCAGTCCGGGCAGGCTGCCAAAGCCGGTAACCGTGTTAAGCAGGAGCAAAAGTGCAGAGACCGCTGCGATCAGGCTGCCTGAGCGCAGAATCGTAAACAGTTTGAACTGCTCAACCAGGCGGATATTCACCATATTGGTGATCCCCATGGCCAGGATATTAATGGCAAAGAGCAGCCCATACTGTTCAGCGGGGATGCCAAACAGCTCAATGTAGACGAAGGGAGAGCCGGAAATAAACGCAAACATGCCACCAAAGAAAAAGGCATGGCAGAGAATACAGCCAATGGCTTCCCGGTTTTTCAGGATGTTGGCGTAGTTCAGTGCCAGCTGTACTGGCGACACCATAAGCCGGTCTTCAGCCGGCAATGTCTCCTTAACCCGGAAAAAGGCCAGAATTAATGACAGGCAGGCGGTTATCGCCAGAAAGATAAACAGGCTCTGCCAGCCAAAGAACTTGAGAATCTGCCCGCCCAGCAGTGGCGCAGCCAAGGGTGCCACGGTCATGACCATGAGAATCGAGGACAGTGCTTTGGCTACCTGTTCTCTGGGGAACAGATCCCGGATCATGGCCGGAATCGTCACCATAATGGCCGCTCCGCCCATCGCCTGCAGTACCCGGACAATAATCAGCTGGGTGGCGCTGGTACACAGGGCGGCAAGGATATTGGTCAGGATATAGAAGATGATGCCCGGGAACATGACCGTTCTCCGGCCGAACCGGTCCGATAACGGTCCACAAACCAGCTGGCTTATGGCAAAGCCAATGGTATAGGCACTCAGTGTGTACTGTATCCGGCTTAATGGCTCCCCCATGCTTTTTGCGATGGCGGGCATGGCGGGCAGGTAAAGGTCAATGGCCAGCGGCCCAAGTGCTGTTAGCGCCCCCAGGGTCAGAATCAGGAACAAGCGCTCGCCCCGGTTCTCTGTTGTTACCAGATGAGTTGACGTTGTCATTTTTCAGGCTCATATTTTCGGGCAGCCGGGAGTTTGGGTTTCAAGAGGTTTTTGTCCCGAAATGGCGGTGGCTGCATTTGCATAAAAATTGTCTGATTTAACAGCCGAACCGCTGTAGTGCCTTAAAAATGCACGACACTGGTTTATTGGTTATGAGGGAACGTCTTGTCCGCTAAAGCGATAGTTGGTAACGGACAGGTAACGGCATCAATTTATAGTTTATACGGCTATAAATAATTCTTTCATAAAAGCATTGAGCGATAAATAGAAAAGTACACTTGTACAAATAGTACTTACCATGCATTTACTGCCGGTCGCTTCTCTGATGATAATTTTTCTGCCGCCACTTTCCTGTGATCCGGGTGCTGGAAGTGATTGAAGCTCATACAATAGCCACAGCTTAATTGAATTTCACCGGTTGCAAGACATTGGTATGGCGTATTTTCCGCCAGCAACTCTTCTGGTCGTCGGGCATTAAAACCGATCAGATCCCAGCAGCCCGGATTCAGCTGTTTCAGCAGTATGGTGACAATCGGTGAGTTGGCCAGATCAAGGTTGGTGGCAAAACTGACGTATGAGCTGTTTTTATGGGGTGTGAGATGGATGGTGGCATAGCGGTTGCCCCGAATCGCATTCAGGGAGTAACCACAGGGGGTAAACAGCCAGTCGCTCAGGGCAAAGTCCGGAAACAGCCGGTTCAGTTTAAGCAAGCGACGGATGTCTTTAATCGTCTGGTGCTCACAGCGCAGGCTGTCAGCATTTTCCCCCCGGATATGGTACATCAGCAGTTCGCTGGTGGTGTCATCAGGCGCTGGTCCATAGGGCTTGTCCAGATGGAATACATAGTTATGATGGCCATCCGGATAGCCCAGACGAAAGGCACAGCCGGGCACACGCTGGCTCAGTCGGTCAACGTCGTCCATAAAGGACGTCTTCTGAAGATGGGGCTGGTACTCATTTTTGCGCTGGAATCGGGCGCAGCGGATATGCTCCAGAGGGGTCTGTTCAAAAAAGTAGAGGGCAGCATCCACCAAAGTAGTGGTGCCACAGGTAAGCATCAGAAACCGGTCATGCCAGACAAACAAGCTGGACTCCGACAATAGATAAGCGTCACAGTGTTCGTTGCTGAGTATGGTCAGGATGTCTGCCCGGGCTCTGGCCACCATCTGTGCCCAGAAGCTTCTGCCCAGGGCCCTCAGGGAAATCCATTCCGGGCTGGTGACGATCTCTATTTTTTTTTCTGAGCCTTCAAAAAACATCACGGCAGGCTCCCTCCGATAAACTCCAGATAGGTGTAGCCCCGGAGCCCTGATTCCAGTTCCGCCAGTATGGCACGCTGTTGTCCTGGTGGCAGGCTTTCCCTGACCAGCTGTCGGTAGGTGCGGAGAAAGCTTTCCGGCTGCAGGTTGACATAACGCATCACCTTTTCCACGGTGTCGCCCGCCTGGTACCCGGTGACTTCCACTTCTCCCTGCCCATTGATGTGGACCGAGGCCACATCGGTATCCCCGAACAGGTTGTGCATATTCCCAAGAATTTCCTGGTAGGCACCCACCATGAAAATACCGATCAGGAACGGTTCTTCCGGCTGCCATTGAGGCACTGGCAGGGTGGTTTCTATGCCCTGGCCGTCAACATATTGATTAATGACGCCATCGGAGTCACAGGTGATATCCAGCATCACCGCCCGGCGGCTTGGTGGGCGATTCAGGCCGGACAGGGGCATGACCGGAAAGATCTGATCAATACCCCAGGCATCGGGCAGGGATTGAAACAGGGAGAAGTTCACATAGAACTTGTCCGCCAGTTTGTCACTGAGTTCATCAATCAGCGGGCGATGGGCCCGGTTGTCGGGGGAGAGCCTTGCTTTCAGTTCGTGGCAGAGACGCAGGCTGGTGTTTTCTGCCCAGGCCCGGTGCTCAAGCCCCAACAGTCCCATGGCAAACTGGGCATGGACTTCTGCCAGGTCAGCCTGGCTGTCGTGATAAATCTCTGTCAGGGCGCGTTCACCCCGGCTATGACTCAGGTCTTGCCAGGAACTCCACATATTATGCAGCAGAAGGGGCGCATCCCCGGTGGGTGGTGTCAGTACTTCCGGTTCATAGCTTTCCACCCCCAGGATATCGGTAATCAGCACCGCGTGGTGTGCTACCAGATGTCGGCCCGACTCGGAAATAATACCCGGAACCGGCAGGTCGTACTGCTGGCAGATATCGCCCAGGGTGAAGACGATATTGTTGGCGTACTCCTGCAGGCTGTAGTTCATGGAGCAGGAACTCTGACTGCGAGTACCTTCGTAGTCCACCGCCAGGCCGCCGCCCACATCAACAAACCGGATCGGCAAGCCCATACGGTGCAACTGGGCATAGAGGCGACCACATTCACTGACGCCCTTGCGCACATCCTGGATATTGGCGATCTGGGAACCCAGGTGGAAGTGCAGGAGCTGCAGAGACTCCTGTTGCTGAGCCTGTTTTAACCGTTCCACCGCATGGAGCACCTGGCTGGCGCAAAGACCGAACTTGGATTTCTCCCCACCACTGGCCTGCCACTTGCCTTTGCCCTGAAAAGCCAGACGTACCCGAAGGCCCAGACGGGGCCGAACACCCAGACTGGCCGCTTCACTGAGCACCATGTCCAGTTCGGTGAGCTTTTCCAGAACAATAAAAACCTGATGACCCAGCTTTTCCCCGATCAGGGCCAGGCGAATATACTCCCGGTCTTTGTAGCCATTACAGATAATCACTGAGCTGGCCCGTTTGGCCAGGGCCAGAACCGCCAGCAGTTCCGGTTTGCTACCAGACTCCAGGCCCAGTTGTGGATGTTTGCTGGAGGACTGACTGTTCAAAATATCTTCCACCACCGTCCGCTGCTGGTTGACCTTGACCGGGTAAACGGCCAGGTATCGATGGTTGTAACCGTAATCACGGATGGCCCGATTAAAGGCGTGGCACAGATTATCCAGACGCTGATGGATAATCTGCGGAAAACGCACCAGTACCGGCAGGGATACGCCCTGACGGTTCAGCTGACTGGCAATGGTACTCAGTTTAACCGGTGGCGTGCCTTTGATATTGACCGTGACATGACCCTGATCGTTCAAATCAAAATGATTCTGGCTCCAGAAACGGATGTTATAGGTGGAGCGTGCCTTATCAAGGTTCCACCCTTCGCGATCCTTATTGCCAGAATATTGCGGATCTCTGGCGGTTAACGCTTCAGTCTCATCGCTGCTCCCGGCTGGTGTTGTATTTGTTAACTCTGTTTTTTTCGCCATTACCTGCCTTAACCCCCGGGAGGCTGTCTTACTGTTTTTACGCCATTGCTTCTGATATAGCTGTTTCAATGTAACGGGGCAGGGCGAAAGCTGCCTGATGGACCGATGGAGTATAGTAGCGCGTGGTAATACCGCTGAGGGCAAACCTTGCTTCGAGTTCGACCAGGGGGGTATGACGGGCTTTGAGGTCATCGGTGCCCCAGGCAAAGGTCATAATGCCACAGGCGTAGGTGGGAACGGCGGCACTGTAAAAATGCAGGTCCGATACATAGCTGGCCAGACGATGAGCGGTGGTTGTTACCTCATTCAATTGCATAAACGGTACCCCGTTTTGGGCAACGAAAATGCCTTTATCAGTCAGAAGTCGTTTGCATCCCCGATAAAATTCAGAGGAGAACAAGACTTCCCCGGGACCGATAGGGTCGGTGCAGTCAGAGATAATCACATCGAAGCTATGGTCAGCGATTCCGTGATTGTTGACGAACCGGACGCCATCCTCAATCACCAGGTTAACCCTCGGGTCATCATAGGCCCCGGCACAATGATTCGGCAGCCACTGGCGGCAGAGATCGACCACAGCCCGGTCAATTTCCACCATGGTGACCTGTTCAACGGATTGATGCCGGAGTACTTCCCTGAGCATACCGCCATCACCACCGCCAATAATCAGTACACGCTTTACCTTGCCGTGGGCCAGGATGGGCACATGGGTCAGCATTTCATGGTAGATAAACTCGTCTTTTTCGGTGGTTTGAATCACGCCGTCCAGGGCCATGATGCGGCCAAAGAACCGGTTCTCAAAGATGATCAGATGCTGGTGTTCGGTGTGATCTTCAAACAGCAGCCGGTCAATCGAAAAATTCTGTCCATAGCCTGAATACAGTGTTTCCTGATAGGTATCTTCGCAGTGCATTGTTGCCAATCCTGTAGATAAATAAAAAGAACCGCAAATACTCGTTGTATGCCGATGAATCTGTTGAATATTGGACCAATAGCCAAATGATTGGCAGCGGGCATGATGGGTAAACGGTTGTTCACGGGTATGAACTTTGGTTGTTCCGTTTTGCCGCAAGGCCCACCCGGGGGAAAAGACGACATTGTCAGATTGGAATGTTTTATTTTAAAAGAACTGAATTAAACCTGCATGGGTACCGGATGGCAAGTTGGGATAGTGAGGAAAAAAGGCCAATAGCGCAGATGGTCGTTTTCAACGATGAGAGGACAGCCATCCCTTTACCGGGATGGCTGAATGGATTTAACCTGGGAGGCTGTCCGAGAATAGGCTGCCCTACGCGGCAACTGCTCCTGCGTTGCTCTAGCTCCTGCATCCATGCAGTCGTGCGGTGGCAGCAAATTGGTCTAAAAATTTCCGACTTTTTATCCTCAATTTTCTGCCATCCTCGCTACGGGCGCTATTCTCGGTCAGCCTCCCAGCAGTTCTTCAGCGATTGCCACGATATTGTCAACAGTAAAGCCAAAGTATGGGAACAGGTCTTCTGCCGGAGCGGACTCACCGTAGGTGGTCATGCCGATGATGCGGCCATCCAGGCCAACGTACTTGTACCAGAAGTCAGCAGCAGCGGCTTCAATCGCAATACGAGCAGGCACTTCCAGGGGCAGGACGGACTGTTTGTACTCAGCATCCTGGGCATCAAATACATCCGTCGATGGCATGGAGACTACACGTACTTTGTTTCCCTGTGCAGAGAGAGCAGCCTCGGCGTTCATAGCCAGTTCTACTTCTGAGCCGGTAGCTATCAGAATCAGCTCAGGCGTACCTTCACACTCTTTCAGGATGTAACCACCCCGTTCAACCCGGGCAATCTGTTCATCGGTTCTGGCCATGCATGGCAGACCCTGACGGGAGAAGATCAGGGCACTTGGTCCATCAACACGTTCGATGGCATGTTTCCAGGCGACGGCAGATTCTACCGTGTCACACGGACGCCATGCATTCATGTTCGGTGTCATGCGCAGGCTGGCGATTTGTTCAATAGGCTGGTGGGTTGGACCATCTTCACCCAGGCCGATGGAGTCATGGGTGTAGACCAGGATTGAGCGCTGTTTCATCAGCGCGGCCATACGGGCAGCGTTGCAGGCATATTCCATAAAGACCAGGAAGGTTGCGCCGTAAGGAATGAAACCACCGTGCAGGGCAATACCGCTCATCATTGCAGTCATGCCGAATTCACGGACGCCGTAAAACAGGTAGTTGCCATCAGCATCGTCACGCTTGATGCCTTTGGAACCGCTCCACAGGGTCAGGTTGGAGCCCGCCAGGTCTGCGGAACCACCAAGCAGTTCCGGGAGGATCGGACCATAAGCGTTCAGAGTGTTCTGGGAGGCCTTGCGACTGGCGATCTTTTCACCTTCCTGTTGGCAGGACTTGATATAAGCCGATGCCTTTTCGGCGAAGTCAGCGGGCAGGTCACCTTTCTGGCGACGGGTAAATTCTGCCGCAAGCTCCGGGTATTGGGCCTGATAGGCTGCGAACTTTTCATTCCAGGCGCTTTCTTTGATGGCACCGGCTGCTGTGGCATTCCACTGGTTGTAGATGTCAGCAGGCACTTCAAACGGTGCGTGTTGCCAGCCGAGACGCTCGCGGGTCAGCTTGATCTCGTCATCGCCTAACGGAGCGCCGTGGCACTCCTCTTTACCGGCTTTGTTGGGTGAACCAAAGCCGATAATGGTTTTACAGCAGATCAGCGTGGGTTTGTCCTGTTCGGCGCGGGCGGCTTCGATGGCGGCTTTGATCGCTTCAGGGTCGTGACCGTCAACCGCCGGAATGACATGCCAGTTGTAAGCTTCAAAGCGCTTGACGGTGTCGTCGGTGAACCAGCCTTCCACTTCACCATCAATGGAGATGCCGTTGTCATCGTAAAATGCCACCAGTTTGCCCAGGCCCAGGGTGCCCGCCAGGGAGCAAACTTCATGGGAGATACCCTCCATCATGCAGCCATCACCCATAAAGACGTAGGTATGGTGGTCAACAATATCGTGGCCAGGCTTGTTGAACTGAGCGGCCAGTGCCTTCTCGGCGGCGGCCATACCAACGGCATTGGCGATGCCCTGGCCCAGTGGACCGGTGGTGGTTTCAATGCCCGGAGCATAACCATACTCGGGATGGCCCGCCGTTTTGGAGTGCAGCTGACGGAAGTTTTTCAGGTCATCCATGCTCAGATCGTACCCGGTCAGGTGCAGCAGGGAATAGATCAGCATGGAACCATGGCCATTGGACAACACAAAACGGTCACGATCCACCCACTCTGGATTGGCGGGGTTGTGATTCATATAGTCGCGCCACAGCACTTCAGCAATATCAGCCATCCCCATGGGGGCACCGGGATGACCGGATTTGGCTTTTTGTACGGCGTCCATGCTGAGGGCGCGAATGGCATTGGCAAGCTCACGACGTGAGGACATGGGAATCTTTGCTCCTGAGAATCCAGTCTGGTTAAATTCGCGCGCTAGTTTAGCGAAACCGGCAGCATTCTTCATCCATATTGGTTTATTGAACAATTCATTTTAGATGCAGAGAAATAATCTGCTATTGCTGCCTGTGAGATTGAAAACAACTGGTGAGATGGCAAACAAGGCAGGCCTATTATTGAAGTGATTGAAACGCTGAACTATCACCGGTGCGTGGTGTCACATCTGCACATTTTTTTTTTGGGCGTAAGATTCCGGAGGCTTTATGAGCCCCTTAGCTGGCAACCAACCGCTACCCAGGGATAGTTTTACCACGCCAGAATCAAAGAAGGAGAAAACTGTCCATAAGAGAGCCATGTCGATAGAGTCAAAGCAATCTTTGCCACAGAGTAACCAGAGAGCGCTGTCAGATTACAAGATCAAGGTTGACGGTAAAAAAAATGCCAAAACTGCTGGTGAAGAAGGAAAAATGCATGACGAATACTGTACAAAATGCCGGATGGCCGCTGGCCAGCAGAATGACTCCAATACCTATGTCAGTAATAAGGAAGTGATGCATGACTACCGCCAGGATGGCATCTGGTCCTGGGGTCTGAATGGCGTGAACATTTCAGGTTATCCTCAGTGTCCTGTGCCTGGTTGTGCAGGCCATATTCCGGAAGGAGCAATGCTGATCGATAAGCACTGGAAATAAAGACAGGCTTCACAATCCGGGCATCAGTTGGTCAGTTTTATGGTTCTGTTCGCTCATGGTAATGTCTGCCCAAATGCTTGATGGCGATTAGCCACAGGGCAATGGCCAGTATAAAAGCCCCTGCCAGCCAGGACATGGCAAGGCTGAGGGAGCCAAAAAGGGTAATTAAAATCTGTTGAAAGAAAGAGCTGCCTGATTTGCCAACCCGACTCACCACTAACTCAATAGCCGCTTTCCCCTTGTACTTTCGCTCAGCATCAAGAGGTACGAAAGAGATCTCCTTGGTGGCATCAAACAGCGTGTATTTTGCCGACTTGCCGAGGGCATGGCAGTACATGCCGATCTGCAAGCCGATCATGGTCAGATCCATATAACAGATACCGAACAAGCTGACCTGTGATTTCTGAAACATGGCCAGGAGAAAAAAAGGCAGGGCCGTGGCTGTCAGAATGATGGGGGTTGCAAAAGCCGCTGCCCACCAACTGATCTTCAGCAGGGTTGGCGTTAGCAGACCACAGATAAGACTGCCTATGCCGCTGATCATGGCCACCTTGCCCATAAACATCGAGTAGTCTGCCTCACAGGGGTACAGCTGCACCAGCTGGCTTTTCCAGGCCAGCTCAACCATGTTAATGGCGATGCAATAAGCCAGCATAACCAGCGCAATGCTGGCCAGGTACGGGCAGCGCAACAGGTATCGTGCGCTGGCCAGCAACGGCAGGTTGGTCGGGGTGTGTGTCTTCTGGCTGGTGGGATCTGTGAGGTTTTTCGAAGTTAAGTGGCAGCAGTATTCATTGAGCAGCAGAATCAACAGCCCGAAAAGCACGAACAGAAGTGATAAGATCTCCAGGCTCTCCTGCCAGCCTGAATCCGGGGCCATAACTCCCCTGGAAACGCAGTAGTAAAGCATTGGGCCGGAAATAATGGATGCGCTGCTGCCGATCATGGTGATCAGGGGATATTGCCGGGTGGCACTCTGGGCATTGTGGAAATCATTGACGGCTGTCCAGAAGAGGGTGCAGATCACCGCCGACCCCCAGAGTTCCGCCACGGCAAAGAACAGCGTCAGGGGCCAGTAATAGACCATGCCGACAATAAATTGCAGGTTTGCATGGATGAGTGGGGACAGGAGGGCAAGCGCTGCGGTGGGGGCGAAAGACTCCAGGTTTGGATAAATAACCATGGAAAACAATGGCATCCAGATCAGAAAAGGGATTAACGCAACGGCAAACAGGGTACGTTTACTGAGCCGGTTAGCCAGAAAGCTGTAGGTGATTAAAAAAATAAAAGCGACAGGCATGACAACCATCAACTTGATGAAGGGAATGGCTTCCGCACCAAGCCGGGTAATGAGCAGCGACTCTTTCAGGTTCCAGAGTATGTCAAAGTTGAAGGTGCAACAGGACAGCATGGCAATTTGCAGATAAAGCATTGAATTTGAATTGCCAGCAACGTTTCTGGATGAATTTTTAGTCATATACAGCGTGTTTCCTACCTCCCGTTATTGCTTCCGGGAGGCTGTCCGAGAATAGCGCCCGTCTAGGCGACCCCGTAGTGAGGACGGCAGAAAATAGAGGATAAAAACTCAGTTTTGTGAGGTGAATAGCGGGGCTATTTGCCGAACAAAAGTGGATTTTTAGACCAATTTTCTGCCTCCGCAGTAGGGCAGTCTATTCTCGGACAGCCTCCTAATACTGATGCTCAGCAGTTGCCTTAATTCGGGCACAGAAAGTGCTGGATAAATATAGTGCAGAGATTGGATTTCTTGTGTCTATTGATTGTATATAAAAATATTTTGATATAGATTTTGGCTCTTGCTAAACTCCTCCCTTCGAATATCCCGGTAAATGAGTCAATGATTTACTGTGCTTAAGTGATTGGAAAGTAAGTGATTGGAAAGTAAGTGATTGGAAAGTAAGTGATTGGAAAGTAAGTGATTGGAAAGGATGACGTGTGTTGACGGATGCTTTTGAGCAGCTGGCCACGGTGAGCAAAGCCAGTGGTGATGTTCTGAGATTACAGATTCTGAGGGTCTTGAGCACAGAGTCTCTCGGTGTGCTGGAGCTGAGCGGTGTGTTTGCCATGCGTCAGCCAGCCATGAGCCATCATTTGAAGGTGTTGTCTCAGGCCGGACTAGTCTCAACCCGTAAAGAAGGCAACACGATTTTCTACCGTCGGGCCCTGCCCACATCGGCAGGTCATCTCGAAGGGGTTGTCCGCTCATTGTTTCAGGCGGTGGATGGTATACCGCTACCTCATGATCTTGCCGAACAGCTTCAGGCCATTCGCCTGCAGCGGGCGGAACTGTCCCAGGCATTTTTTGCCCGGAATAGCGAAGAATTCCGTCAGCACCAGGAGCTGATTGCCGAGCACCAGCTCTATGCTGAAACGGTGGCAGACCTTATTGAGACTACTGACTTTCCTGAACAGAGCCTGGCCCTTGAGCTTGGTCCCGGTGAGGGAAATTTTCTGCCAACACTCGCCTCTGTGTTCAAGCTGGTTTACGCACTGGATAACTCGGAAAAAATGCTGAGTTACTCCCGGGCGCTGGCCAAACAGCAAGGCATTGGCAATGTCACTTTTGTTCATGGCGAGATCCAGTCGCTGAGCAACATGACCAGCGCCTTTGACTGTATCGTCATCAATATGGTGCTGCATCATGTTCCCAGCCCGGCGGATATCTTTAACTGGTCTTCCCGACTATTGAAGCCCGGTGGGAGCCTGTTTATCAGTGAACTCAGCCATCATGACCAGGACTGGGTTCGGGAGTCCTGTGGTGATCTGTGGCTTGGTTTCAGTGCCGGCGAGTTGGCTCAATGGGCGGATAAAGCGGGATTAATCAGCGGTGAATCCCAGTATCTGGGGTTACGCAATGGTTTTCAGATCCAGGTCCGACGTTTTTTTCTTGCCGAATGAACGATGACCTGGTTAACGCCTCAATTGAACGTATTTTATGAACAGACGGTTTCATGGAATCAAAGAGGCGCACTCAATTTTTTCAAGAGGGTAAAACGGCTATGTCTGAGTATTCGCTATTCACATCGGAGTCGGTATCTGAAGGGCATCCAGACAAAATTGCTGACCAGATTTCTGATGCTATTCTGGACGCCATCATCAAGGATGACCCGGAAGCACGGGTTGCGGTAGAAACCATGGTGAAAACCGGCATGGTGATTGTTGCCGGTGAAGTGCGCACCACAACCTATGTTGATATTGAAGAGCTGGTTCGTAATGTCGTCACCAGCATTGGTTATAACCATGGAGACCTGGGCTTCGATGGTGAGTGCGTTGCGGTTCTGAATGCCATTGGCAAGCAGTCTCCGGACATTGCCGTTGGTGTTGATGAAACCGATGAGCGTGAACAGGGTGCTGGTGATCAGGGCCTGATGTTTGGTTATGCTACCAATGAAACACCGGTGCTGATGCCTGCTCCCATTTACTATGCCCATGAGCTGGTTAAGCGCCAGGCGCAGTTGCGCAAGAATGGTGTGTTACCCTGGTTGCGTCCTGACGCCAAGAGTCAGGTAACCATGCGTTACGACCAGAATGGCAAGGTGCAGAGTGTTGATGCCGTTGTGCTTTCTACCCAGCACTCTCCGGATGTCTCTCTGGATGAAATTCGTCGTGAAGTGCTGGAGCAGATTATCAAGCCTGTATTCCCGGAAGGCTGGCTCCATGAAGACACCAAATACCACATTAACCCGACGGGTATATTTGTGATTGGCGGGCCTGTTGGTGACTGTGGACTGACCGGACGCAAGATTATTGTTGATACCTACGGTGGCATGGCCCGTCATGGCGGTGGTGCATTCTCCGGTAAGGATCCATCCAAGGTTGACCGTTCTGCCGCCTACGCAGGCCGTTATGTCGCCAAGAACATTGTTGCCGCCGGTTTGGCGGATCGTTGTGAAATTCAGGTGTCCTACGCCATTGGTGTTTCTGAGCCTACCTCGATTTCCATTAACACATTTGGCACCGGTAAGGTGTCCGATGAGCGTATCGTTGAACTGGTTCGTGAATATTTTGATTTGCGTGCCGGTGGACTGGTGAAGATGCTGGATCTCAAGCGTCCAATCTATCAGTCCACGGCAGCCTATGGCCACTTTGGCCGGGAAGAGGCCGAGTTCACCTGGGAGCGTACCGATAAAGCGGAACAGCTTCGCAAGGCAGCAGGCCTTTAATCACTGGAGTCAGGGCAGTGGTAATGCTGCCCATATAAGTAGTTGGTCAACTACTTACTGTTGTCTGTCTGGAGGAAAGACTAAATGTCATCGGTAAAGGCAGGATTGTCGATACCAGCTTTCTTTGAATCCAGAAGGGCTTTTTGTAACTTTTCCATTTCTTCCGATAAGTGTGTCACCTCATCAGTATGACTACTGCTGATGAGTGAGACATTCGTACGTCGATTTTCAATTTGTCGCTGTTTCGCCAGGTCCAGATATATGTTGAAAGCATGAGGCCCCATAGTTTTTAACTCTTGCTTAAGTCTTCTACTGTTTTTCCAACGTAGTGCCTTTTTGAGGGATTTATAGGTATTATCAAATTGCTCTTCCGATAGTTGTTCATTGATTTTCACTACGCAGGCTTCTAATGCATTTATATCATCGTCTTCAGGTACTTCTTTCAAAAACAGTTCCATATGCCCTTTGCCAACTAAATGCTGGAACCATTTTTTTTCATGGAAGAAATGTTTTGCATTCACGTCGTGAGCGCAGCCAGGTAAGGCTGATGAGTCCACTGTAACTCCAACTAAAACAGCAGTTGCTGCAATGCCTCTAGTGGCAACAATAATGGGCTGCAAACCAAGCAAAGCGCCACCAAGAACATTTGCACCTATTTCTGGTAACGCACCCTTGGCTACCAGTTTTCTTTTGGAAGCTTTCTCTGAGCCATGAAATTTCTGTTCCAGGGCTTTACTGACACGATCATAAAGTAAATTATGACTTTTCATTTGTTGTGTATTTGTTGTATCCAATAAATGACTCTGGCTATGTGAATCCGGTTCAAATTTTTCAACTCTGTGCCCACTAAAATTTCCTTCTGCCTGTTTTGTGTAGTTTCCGGAAGCTTCATTTTCGGGACTAGAAATGTTGTTTAAACGAATATATGGAATTGATGAATCAGCGTTTGAAGTCTGCATGATGGTTTACCGGTGATTAATAATTCGATTGTCAAGGCTCTTTGTAAGGGGAGCATTGGACTTGAAATTGCCAGTAATAGTTCAAGCAATAAGTCTATATCAAAATTTATTGATATAGATTGTTGCCGCTGCTAGAATCTATACCAATTCGGATAATACGCAGAACAGGATACGTTTTATGAGTGCTAACCCTGAGTTAACTGCTGATTTGCCAAGCTCCACCAAGGGCTCGGACTACCGGGTGGCTGATATTTCCCTGGCGGACTGGGGTAGGCGTGAGATTCAGATTGCCGAAGGTGAAATGCCGGCACTGATGGCGATCAGAGCCAAATACCGTGATTCTCAGCCACTGAAAGGCGCAAAGATCATGGGCTGCATTCATATGACCATCCAGACTGCAGTACTGATTGAAACGCTGGTAGTGCTAGGTGCTGAGGTACGCTGGTCTTCCTGTAATATCTTTTCTACTCAGGATCACGCCGCCGCCGCCATTGCAGCTGCGGGCATACCGGTATTTGCCTGGAAGGGTGAGACCGAAAAAGAGTTCTGGTGGTGCATCGAGCAGACGGTCCTCGATGGTGCCGGTAAGCCATGGCATGCCAACATGGTGCTGGATGACGGCGGTGACCTGACGCTGCTATTACACGACAAGTACCCTGCACTGCTGGACAACATTCACGGCATTTCTGAAGAGACCACCACCGGGGTTCACCGCCTGCTGGAAATGCTGGAAAAAGGCACCCTGAAAGTACCGGCAATCAACGTCAATGATGCGGTTACCAAAAGTAAAAACGACAACAAGTATGGCTGTCGCCACTCTCTGAATGATGCCATCAAGCGGGCCACCGACCATCTGCTGGCGGGCAAGAAAGCACTGGTGATTGGTTACGGTGATGTGGGTAAAGGTTCTGCCGCTTCGTTGCGTCAGGAAGGGATGATTGTCAAGGTAACGGAAGTGGATCCGATCTGTGCCATGCAGGCCTGTATGGATGGCTTTGAAGTGGTATCACCCTACATTGATGGTGTTAACGATGACACCGAAGCTTCTATCAATCGGGAGCTGCTGGCCACTACTGACCTGCTGGTGACCACCACGGGTAATGTCCATGTCTGTGACCGCTACATGCTGAAAGCCCTGAAAAATGGCTGTGTGGTTTGTAATATTGGCCATTTTGATACCGAAATAGACACGCAGTTCATGCGGGATAACTGGACCTGGGAAGAGGTCAAGCCTCAGGTTCACAAGATCGTCCGGGATGACTCCTGCAATGATCACCTGATACTGCTCTCCGAAGGGCGACTGGTGAACCTGGGTAATGCTACCGGACACCCGTCGCGTATCATGGACGGTTCTTTTGCCAATCAGGTTCTGGCCCAGATTCATCTTTATGAAGCAGGATTTGCTGATCTGCCAGCCGATCAAAAATCAGACAGGCTGGCGGTGACCGTACTGCCCAGGAAACTGGATGAAGAAGTCGCTGCCTATATGGTGGAAGGCTTTGGTGGTGTGATTACCCGGCTGACTCAAGGCCAGGCTGACTACATCAAGGTACCTGTTGATGGCCCCTTCAAGAGCGACGATTACAAGTACTAGGAGGCTGACCGAGAATAGCGCCCGTCTAGGCGACCCCGTAGCGAGGATGGCAGAAAATTGAGGATAAAAATTCCGTTTTGTGAGGTGAATAGCGGGGCTATTTGCCGAGCAAAATGGAATTTTTAGACCAATTTGCTGCCACCGCACGACTGCATGGATGCAGGAGCTAGGAGGCTGTCCGAGAATAGCGCCCGTAGCGAGGACGACAGAAAATTGAGGATAAAAATTCGGTTTTGTGAGGTGAATAGCGGGGCTATTTGCCGAACAAAAGCGGATTTTTAGACCAATTTGCTGTCGCCGCAGTAGGGCAGTCTATTCTCGGACAGCCTCCTAGAGCAACGCAGGAGCGGTTGCCGGTAGGGCAGTCTATTCTCGGATAGCCTCCTGAATGTCTTTTTCGCTGGCTGATGTCTCTTTACCAGCCAGCGACCTCTGCTGGTGAATACCATGGCAAATACAATAACCAATAATACTCCTGTCAGCTTTGAGTTCTTTCCCACTAAAACAGAAGAGGGTGCCCGGAAACTTGAGCAGAATGCCCTCAGTCTGGCCAGATACCAACCGGAATTTTTCTCGGTGACCTATGGAGCTGGTGGTTCAACACGGGACAGAACCCTTGAAACTGTGCTGTCAACTCAGAACCAGACACGTATAGCAACCGCTCCTCACCTTTCCTGCGTTGGTGACTCCCGGGAGCAGATCAAAGAGTTGCTGAACTTTTACCGTGACCAGGGCGTAGAGCGTATTGTTGCCCTGAGAGGTGATCTGCCTTCAGGTATGGGACGTGACAGTGGCGAACTCCGCTACGCCAATGAGCTGGTGGAGTTTATTCGTACTGAAACCGGGGATCATTTCCATATTGAGGTTGCCGCTTATCCGGAGGTCCATCCACAGGCACCCAATATGGAAAAGGATCTGGCAAACTTCAAGCGTAAGGTGGATGCCGGTGCGGATTCGGCGATTACCCAATATTTCTTTAATGCAGACAGTTATTTCTATTTCCTGGAGCGTACCCGGTCACTGGGTATTGATCTCCCGGTGGTTCCCGGAATCATGCCGATCACCAACTATAGCCGCCTGGCTCGTTTTTCCGATGCCTGTGGTGCCGAGATTCCAAGATGGATTCGTAAGCAACTGGAAGCCTATGGCGATGATATCAGCAGTATTAAACAGTTTGGTGAAGAGGTGGTGACCCGGCTCTGTGAGAGGTTACTGCAAGGTGGTGCTCCGGGTTTGCACTTTTATACGCTTAATCAGGCAGCCCCCTGCCAGGGTATCTGCGATAACCTGGGCATTTCTGCTGATTGATGGCGTGAGTTATGAGTTGTGAGGGAATTGTTAATGGTATTATTATCCTTGCTAACTATTCCCTCGTAACTCATAACTCTCAACCCAGTGCCCCTCCATGAGAAACCCCCGTATTTATTCAGCGCAGCCGCTTCAGGCTGACTGCTCTATCGAACTTTCCGAAAATGCCGCCAATCATGTCGGCCGTGTTTTGCGCATGAGACCCTCAGAGCCCCTGGTGCTGTTTAATGGTCAAGGGGGAGCCTGGCAGGGAACGGTAGAGAGCGTTAGCAAAAAGTCGGTTACCGTTTATCTTGAATCGTTTATCGAGGGTGATGCCCAGTCTCCCCTGACTATTGAGCTGGGTCAGACACTCAGCCGTGGTGAACGTATGGATTATGCCATTCAGAAGGCAACGGAAGCGGGTGTTACCGGCATTACCCCATTATGGAGTGAGCGTTGTGAGGTGAAGCTGAATGCAGAACGTTTGGATAAACGGGTCAAACACTGGCAACAGGTGGCTATCAGTGCCTGTGAACAGTGTGGTCGTAATATCGTACCGACCATACATACGCCCGTTAAACTGGAAGATTGGCTCACCACCCGGGGGACCGAGCTGAACTTTGTGCTGCATCATCGAACCAGAGAGAAACTCAGTGGTTTTGCACAGCCAGAATCGGTATCTCTGCTGATTGGCCCGGAGGGTGGTTTAACCGCTCAGGAAATTGAGTTGGCTGAGGGCCACCGTTTTAACCCACTGGCGTTAGGCCCCCGTGTGCTTAGAACGGAAACTGCGCCAGTAGTGGCGATTACGCTGATGCAGTACCTCTGGGGAGATTACTGATAGTACCTACAGAATCAGTATAAGTGGCACAGTTCAATAGCTGGTCAGCCGAGGTAAAAATCCTATAATGCGTCATCCTTTTAGTGAGAGTCTTTGGTTATGAAAAAGGTCGCTTTTCAGGCTCTTTGATTATTTTGTCCCGGGCAAGCGGCTCATTCCGCCCTGGATGATGTTGGAGTAAATAATTCATGAAAAAGATGGCGATTAAAGCGCTGGCTATTGCTGTGTTTGCCGCATCAATGACTGGCTGTATGGGGCAGATGGGCACCTCGGCTATGGTGACCAAAGCTAACCTGTCGGTTGTCGATAACCGTTATGGTCGTGCCGGACTGTTCATGCTGCTCAGCCCGGTTTACGGTATTGCCGCTACTGCAGACTTTTTTATTTTCAATACCATCGAGTTTTGGACCGGCACCAACCCCATTACCGGCAAGTCTCCAGCGGTTGTTGATATGCCTGTTGATGCCATCTTCAAGGTCAACCACAAGCTGGACAAGTCCATGACTGATGTACCTCTGGACAGTATTACCTCTGCGTCTTTCAAACAGGTTGATGAGAATACCGTTGAAATGCACGTGACCTACACTGACGGTCAGCAGGCCATTATGCGTGGTGAAAAGTCCGGTGAGGAAGTCAGCTTCTTCATGGATGGAGAATTTGTTGCTACCGCTCAGGTTGCAGAACTGAATGATTATATCGCTGCCAGGCAGTCTTAACATAAGGGAGCCTTGAGCTCCCTTTTCGGGTTTGGTTGTGTCCGGATTTTCTAATCTGGAACTATAAAAAAAATAGTTAGTCTAAATGAGTTTTATGCTTGATTTGGAACAGTAATGTTAGAAATAGGTAGTAGCTCATCAAAAAGTATATTATCTCCCCTGGAAAACGAGGTCCTGGACAGAATCAGGCCATATTCAGGTTCGAATGTATTTAATAGTAGGCGTTGTGTAATAGAAGGGCTTTCCAGAGGAGAAAGAAAAAAATATATTCCGGAATCTATTTTGGATGAATTCAAGTCTCTTCAGGAATACACAATACGAGTATTTGATTTTCATGGTTCTCCAGATCAAATCAATGCATATCAGTTTGTATTTGATCGGCCTTTTCAAGAGGTTGGATTGGAGAATGGAATTATTCTAAATAATAGCGATGAATGTGAGGCATTTTTTTTTAATGCCTCTAGCAAAGCGTTAACTATAGATTACTATTTAGATGTTTGCGACCGTGAAGTAGAAAAAGATGGAAAAGTTATGCTTATTACTAATGGCAGTCAAGTGAGCATTTCACCATTATCTGAAAACAAAACAATCAGATTTGAGAGTTACACAGGGGGAGATGTCTGGCTGAGGAACTCAGAGTCATCCTTATTTAAACTTGAATTTCAAAATGACAAGCGAGTATGGAAGGAAATAGGCCGCAGCGCATCTTACAAAACTACTTTTGACGCTAATCCACTAGTAAGACAGTCAGGCCCGGTATTTCTTCACGAAGACAATGGACAGGTACGAACCCTGGATCATCAAGTTGATGGTGAACTCTTTATTCCACTTCATGCCATTGATGAGCTATTAAAAAGTAAGGTAGAGAAAAATATAAGACCATTTTTTGATTGGATTTGTACGAGCTGTGATGCTGAAATAGCTATTTTTCTTAGAATAACGGTAAATATGGTTCCGATACAGAAAGAAAACTGTCTGATATGTTGGGTTTATGAAGACCGGCCATGGTATCATACGGTAGTTACATCAATGTATATCCAGAAGGATAAAGTATATTGTCATATCCATGAGACTGTAGGCTGTGAAAGTGATCTGGCAAAGACAGTAAGAAAGAAGTTAATAAAAAGAATAAAATCCAACTTCGAAAATCACTCAGTTATTTTTTCAGTAACCCGGGAGGCTATACAAAAGGATTTTAGCTCTTGCGGCATTTTTGCTATAAAAACAGTGCAATATCTTTCTAAGAATCCTGAGCGATGGTGCTCATTTCTAAATAATATGGCAGCTATCAAACCTGAAGCCGGAGAAGAAAATATCAGGAAAATTTCCGTAAGTATGCTGCCTGCTGAACTCTTGAAGCTTTGCCAATATACAGCATGTGCGTCACCTGAGCAGAGGAATTCAATAATCGGGCATAAACAGGTCTGGGATTTAACCTTGGAACAATATTGGCGAGAGTATGGCTACAAGGGGCAAAGCCATCCTGAAAATCACGCTGCCCTGGCCAAGTTGTACAAATCTTATGCAGACTATGCGGCTCTCAAGGCAGGAGGGAATACACAAAATGTTGAGGTAGTTGATGATATCCGTGCATCTGATTCACGCACTGGTTCTAAACGGCAAACGGGAAACAGTCAGTATTTTCTGCGTCAATCGGATCCTAAAAAAAAAAGATCGATAAGTAGTTGGCCAAATGGAATCGTATTTTCTGGCTAAGTGGGCAGTTACTATGCAAGGCACAACGAAGCGAGTATAGCCTTAGCTATGTGACCGGAGTTGTGACGCCGCACGACTGCATGGATGCAGGAGCTAGAGCAACGCAGGAGCAGTTGCCGAGAGTGACTGCCCACTTGGTCAGAAAATACGATTCCATTTGGTTAACTACTTAATGCACTCTCTCCATAAAGTGTATTCGCAACAGTTGCAAAGAATAGTGGGAGGCCCATTGCCGGGTCCCCTGAAGCATGAATTGCCCGGGCTCCAGCTGAAGACTGGAAATTGCTGTCATAAGGCAGATGGACACCTCAGCTATGGTGACCAAAGCTAATCTGTCAGTTGATGAGAATACGGTTGAAATACGAAACCAACCCACTTCTCCCTGCTACTGACTTTCTTATTACCGAAAAAAATCAGTGCCCACCTTATCAGAAACCTCCAGCTATCCCCTGTTTAGGGTCCTGTTTCAGCAGCTGTCTTCGGCATCGCCTAAATTAGCACCCCAAAACCATTTTTATAGAAAAACCTCACGTAACTCAACGGGATATATGGGTGTTTATCACTATACATGCAAAGTTGATGGTGTGAAAAAATGCCGATGATTTTTCGCTGGGCTTAATTTTGAGCCCTTGTCTTGATACTGGTCTTAACAAAAGTATTTACTCCATAAACAGTCAGCCCAGTGAGCAAACGTTTGTACGGTCATTGGGGTGAAATAAGGAAGTCTTGATGGCTCATTTGATCGACGAAGTTCTGTTTCAATCAGGTAACAAGTTCAAGAATCGTATCGTGATGGCTCCGATGACGATTCAATCCGCCTTTTTTGATGGCGGCGTCACCCAGCAGATGATTACCTATTACGCCGCTCGCTCTGGTGATGCCGGTGCTGTAATTGTCGAAAGTGCTTTTGTGGAAAATTACGGCAGAGCTTTCCCCGGCGCACTGGGTATCGATACTGATGGCAAAATTGCTGGCCTGAAGCAACTGGCGGATGCCATCAAGGCCAAAGGCTCAAAAGCCATTCTGCAAATCTACCATGCCGGTCGTATGGCAACGCCCGAGTTTAATGGTGGCCATAAACCGATCTCGGCCAGCCCTGTCGCTGCTCTGCGTGATAATGCGGAAACCCCGCTGGAGATGACCGAAGAGCAAATCGAAGAGATGATCGAGTTGTTCGGCAATGCCGTGAACCGTGCCATTGTCGCCGGTTTTGATGGTGTTGAAATCCACGGTGCCAACACTTACCTGATCCAGCAGTTTTTCTCGCCACACTCCAACCGCAGAAATGACCGGTGGGGTGGCGATATTGAAAAACGCACCACATTCCCGCTGGCTGTTCTGGCCAAAACCAAGCAGGTGGCACAGTCTCATAACAAGGCTGATTTCATTGTCGGTTATCGCTTCTCACCTGAAGAGATTGAAGAGCCGGGTATCCGCTTTGAAGATACCATGTTCCTGTTGGATAAACTGGCGACAGAAGGCCTGGATTATTTCCACTTCTCTATGGGCAGCTGGGCACGTAACTCCATCGTAAACCCGGAAGACAAAGAGCCACTGATCAACAAGTATCGTCAATTGCAGTCTGAGGCGGTTGCCAGCGTGCCGGTTATCGGTGTGGGTGGTATTGCCCAGACTGCCGACGGGGAAAAAGCGCTGTCCCAGGGTTACGATATGGTGGCCGTAGGCAAGGGTTACCTGGTTGAACCTACCTGGGCAACCAAGGCTCTGAACAATGAGACCTGCGCCGAGTTCGCCGATATCGCTCAGCAGGAAGCTCTGCTGATCCCGACGCCATTGTGGGACATCATGGATTACATGATTGTCGACAGTGCCGCAGAAGCGGAAAAACATCAGCGCATCAAAGAGCTGCAAGGTATTGAGATCCGTTTCCAGCCTGGCACTTATACCGCTTACGGCCGTGGTCACAATGGTGACCTGCCGGTGACGGTAACCTTCTCTGAAGATGAGATTCTTGAGATTGTGGTGGACTCTTCCAGAGAGTCAGATGGTATTGCCAACCCGGCCTTTGAGCGTATTCCACAGCAGATCGTTGATGAGCAGACGCTCAATATTGACGTGATCTCCGGCGCAACCGTCAGCAGTCAGGCGGTGATTGACGGTGTTTCCAATGCGGTTGATCTTGCCGGTGGTCACTCCGAGGCTCTGCGTGTGAAAGCTCGCAAAGCGGTTGAGTGGACCGCGCAAACCATCGAAGAGAGCGCCGACGTGGTAGTGATCGGTGGTGGCGGTGCCGGTTTGAGTGCGGCACTGACAGCCCTGGATAAAGGCAAGTCGGTTATCCTGCTGGAGAAGTTCCCGGCTATCGGTGGTAATACGGTCCGTACTGGTGGTTGGGTTAATGCTGCTGAACCCGCGTGGCAGGGTGATTTCGCGGCACTGGCGGGTGAAAAAGAGACCCTGATGGCCCTGGCTCAGACACCAGAGTCTGAGTTCGTCGGTGAATATCTGGACGATTTCCGTACCCTGAAGTCACAGCTGGATGATTACTTCAACCAGCACGACCATGGCAAGAAATACCTGTTCGACTCGGTTGAACTGCACCGCATCCAGACCTACCTGGGCGGTAAGCGTACCGACCTGAATGGCGAAACCATTTATGGTCAATACGATCTGGTCAAGCAGCTGACTTCCCGCTCCATGGAGTCCATCGACTGGCTGAGCGAGAAAGGTATCGAGTTTGAGCGTGGCCTGGTGGATATCGCTGTTGGTGCCCTGTGGCGTCGTGCCCACAAGCCAAAGCGTCCAAAAGGCGTTGAGTTTGTTGATAAGCTGCAAAAGCGCATTCTGGAACAGAATGGTCGTATCATCACCGATACCCGGGCTACCGACCTGATCGTTGAAGATGGCAAGGTTGTGGGTGTCAAGGCGATCCAGGCCAACGGTAATGAGCTGATCGTAAAAGCGAGCCACGGTGTGGTCATGACTTCTGGCGGCTTTGGTGCCAATACCCAGATGATCAAGAAGTACAACACCTATTGGAAAAATATTGCTGACGATATCAAAACCACCAACTCCCCTGCGCTGGTGGGTGATGGTATCGAAATGGGCGAAAAAGTCGGTGCCGAGCTGGTGGGAATGGGCTTTGCCCAGCTGATGCCAATCGGTGATCCGAAGTCCGGTGCTCTGCTGACTGGCCTGATTGTACCACCGGAGAACTTTGTCTTCGTTAACCAGAAAGGCAAGCGTTTTGTCGATGAGTGCGGCAGCCGCGATAAGCTGGCAGACTCCTTCTTCGACAACGGCGGCACCGTTTACATGATTGCCGATGCCGAGATTCGCAAAACAGCAGCCAACACCTCCGATGAAACCATCGCCCGTGAAATCAGCGAGGGCATCATCGTGGAAGCGGATACGCTGGAAGAACTGGCTGACAAGATCGGTGTGCCACAGGCGGAATTTGTGCAAACCATCAAGCAGTACAACACGTGTGTTGAGCAGGGTCACGATCCTGAATTCAACAAGAGTGCGTTCGGCTTGAAGGTGGAGCAGGGACCGTTCTACGCCACACCACGTCAGCCTTCTATTCACCACACCATGGGTGGCTTGAAGATCGATACCAGCACGCGAGTGATTGGTAAGGACGGTAACATCATTCCTGGCCTGTACGCAGCGGGTGAAGTCACTGGCGGTATCCATGCCGGTAACCGTCTGGGTGGTAACGCCCTGATCGATATCTTCACGTTTGGCCGTATTGCCGGTGAAAGCGCGGCGGACCTTGTTTAAGGTATAGCGGCGACAACCAAAAGCCTGCCCTCGCGGAGTGGCGGGCTTTTTAGCAGCGAACTATTTCATGCACAAGTACCAGACCAGATTCCAGATGATGGGAACATTGATTGATCTGGTCGTTTATCATCAAAATGGTGAGCAGCTGCTCAAAGCGGCCTATCACCAACTTTCCCAATACGCCCAGCGGTTCACGGTCAATCAACCAGATGGGGAACTGATGCGCATCAACCAGAATGCAGGCATTGCACCAATCGCGGTTGCTTCCGATCTCTTTCACCTGATCAACGTCGCTAAGGCGGCAAGCCAGGACAGACACAACCCCTTCAATATTGCCATTGGCCCTCTGGTCAAGCTCTGGCGCATCGGCTTTCGGGATGCCAGACTGCCCTCAGCGGCGGAGATATCTGCACGGTTGGCGTTGGTCGATCCTGATAACATTGTCCTGAACGAACAGGAGAGAACGGTATTTTTACGTCAACCCGGTATGGAGATCGACCTGGGGGCCATCGCTAAAGGCTATTTTGCCGATCAGGTCAAACAAGCGCTGGTCAACGCCGGTGTTGACTACGGCTTTATCAGTCTGGGGGGCAATGTGGTCACCATCGGTCACTCACCCACCAATGCCAACCGGGCCTGGAATGTAGGTATTCAAAACCCTCTGGCACAGCGGGGCTCCATTATTCGTGCGCTGCCACTGAACGATGCCTCCATGGTCACCTCTGGCATTAACGAACGCTATTTTGATGTCAATGGTCAGCGTTACCACCACCTGTTGGATGCACAAACAGGTATGCCCATTGCCACGGATATTGCCAGTCTGACCATTATTTCCAAACACTCCGTTGATGGTGAAATCTGGAGTACTGCCGGCTTTTTATCCTCGGCGGATGATGCGTTGCACTATTTATGTCAACAGGCATTTATTGAAGCCGTTGTTGTAGCAAAGGATGGCACCGTTCAGGTGACCGATGGACTGGTTGACCATGGTCGTTATATTGCTTTGCGCTGAATAGAAACTGTCACCATCTAGGAGGCTGTCCGAGAATAGCGCCCGTAGCGAGGATGGCAGAAAATTGAGGATAAAAATTCCGTTTTGTGAGGTGAATAGCGGGGCTATTTGCCGAACAAAACGGAATTTTTAGACCAATTTGCTGCCACCGCAGTAGGGCAGTCTATTCTCGGACAGCCTCCTAGGATGGCACCCATCTGCACCAGCCTGAGCGTCCCGCTGAACTTACAACGAAACGTCAACAGACTCCGGGGCTTTAGCCCGGATGTTTCATAAAATTCTTCTGTGGACTCATGAAATTAAAGATGACTATTTTTCTTTGTTCATTATCAGGAATAAGCCATTCAATTACATTTTTTCTGGTTTGTAACACTAGTGCTGGAAGGCACAGAATTGCTGCAGACCCTGTCGTAAAGAGATTTTCCTGCTTTGTTCAAAGTGTCCAGAGGGTTAGCGAAAAAAACAAAAAATGACAATACCGCTGCTTCAGCAGCAAATATTAACGCATCTTGCCGGAGGTCCAGGTATTCATTGTATTTATCAGGCCCCAGACTCCTGGCAAGTGATTCTTGTGCCGGTACATTAAAAACAGTATCAATATGGTTACAGATAGCAACTGTCACCGCGCCAATGGCAATTGAGAAGACACCACTTGCGATATTTTTTTTAAATTCCGGGAATAACCCGGAGGGCATTTGACAATTGGCTGATGCTGAAGGATGAGAGATGGGCAACACGGGTAAACCCTCAATTGAAACTCACTGGTTTGTGACAGTCTTAACTTGACACGCTCTTTAAAGAGCGAGTTTGCACTTCAATTTTGATCATGAATGTGATGCAAGTCGGCTACATACTCTGTCGTATATCGATTTAGCCAGAGTGCTACAATCAGCCAGACCTCCCTGGGCAACAAATAGAATTAACGGATATACAAAAAGCTTGACTACTTTGATTTCACCATTTTGAAGACCATCATATTTAAATTTTTCATAACCAACCAAATTCTGCCGGGCATAATCCTCGGCAGGCCCGTTAAAATACCGATGAATGTCCAGAGATGCTGTGGAAGCAATTACTCCGCCTAGAAATGAATCGACGGCTTTTATGAGAATCTTTTCGGATTGTTCAAATAATGGCAGGGAATCCGGAGGATTTGTTGGATTATTATATCTTAAGAAGAGAGGTTGCATTGTAAAACACCTGAGTACTTAAAAGTGAAAGTGTTTGGCACTTTGACATTACCGACAATACCAACAGGTGCAAAGTTCAATTTGGATCCTTTTTTCCAAATCCCCATGACCGGCATAGCCGGTCATGGGGATTTTCAGGCTGACCTTTCGAGTAGACCACACCATGAATTTCAAAAATACAGCCATCCACATCGATAACCAGTCTCAGTTCGCCCAAGGTTTTGATATCCCGCAGCACCTCTTAGTAGGTAGTAGGAGGCTGACCGAGAATAGGCGACCCCGTAGCGAGGATGGCAGAAAATTGAGGATAAAAAGTCGGAAATTTTTAGTGAATAGTGGTTTTATTTGCTAAAAATTCCTGCTCCAGTTCATGTCTGCGGTATGATGAAGCACTGCCTACGGGAATCCCGCCATCAACCATAACGGTTCAAACACCGTATCAATCCACTATTAAATAACATAGGCTTTGCCGACATTGAGCGCTGGATGTTTAATGGATTTGAAACAATGTCCAAGGTTGAGATAACAAGAACAGCCTGTGCCTATAGCGATGTCTTAAGGGTGCTTCTGTGTTTTATGGCACTGAGCTGCTCGATGGTATTAATCAAGCTTCGAGTGATACCAATAAAAGAACCAGTCCGTGTGACGGGATGATTTATTTAGATACCGATATTTATTACAACTCCCTGCACAGAATGGATGATCTGTATTTTAAAGGGGTTTTATTCAAGTGGAGACTCCTGATCCAATTACTGATGCACACCTCAAATGATATTTTTGCCACTTCCCATGCCCGATCAGAATTTTTTGGTTGTTTAATGCACGAGGTGCTGACCAAAACCTTTGCATTAATGAGTCAATATTCCAGCTGTGCAGAGTATGTTCGTCCCGAGCCTGATGATATCAGGTCAAATGAATTGAATGTTACTGAGTTTTCCCTTGTGCCTGCTGATAAGATGGTGACCAGGCACTATGGAAGATTTGCGGAAAAATTAGAAGATGAAAACGGTGCCTTTTCTTTTCCCCTCAAAGAAACAGTGGGGCAAGATGCTTCCTGGATTGATGGTAGCGCTTTAAGCCTCCAGCGTTCGATGTTCAGACCAAAGAGCCTTATGCAGCGGTCCGTTGATTATTTTTGTTCAATTTCGTGATTTCCCAAAAACCTCATCGCGTAAAAAAATTTTGGGATTATTGAATCGTTTGCGAAGAATAAATATTGCACTATGATGATTTAATCATGTACAGGATTGCCTGAGTCGCCATAATCAGTTAGAGAAATAATTCGTATGTTTGCAGTTAATAAGGATAATAATTCCAGTGCAGGTATTAATTTCATCTTTGATGATCGAAGCCCACGTCCGGATGATACATCTACCAGTTCTGTTTTCCAGGGTTCGTATGAAGTAAAGCAAATCCAAACCAGCAGAATTACCAGAGCTTTTGTTGATCAAACTGAATTAGTCAAACCTCAGCTGGGTGAACCGGGTTTTCCCCGGTTGGACCAGAAAAATGTCAGCAAATTAATTACCCACGAAGCGGCAATTGTGCTTGAAGGTACTGCACCTCAGGTCGTGATAGCCGAAGTGAGTCCTTCAGCCAATGCTAGTAATACTGCGGTAAATGGCCCGTCTGCAAATGCAGTGGCATTAACCAATCAGTCAGTTGGCAAGAATCAGTCTTTGCCCGTGTTCAACAATAGTGATTGTGAGGTTTCTTCCCGTCTGTCTGATGCTTTCCAGGCTGGCAATGCTCAACTTGTCACCCAGTATTGTCAGCAAATACTGGGCAGCCCCCGCAAAAAGTGGGCAAAGCAAATACTGCTGGAAGCCATAAACCTTGATGGTATTCCCGGTCTCTACATAGCGCTCGAAAAAGGTCATGCCGACTGCATCAGCGCCTTTTTCGATCAGGTACAATGCAGTAACCTGAACGTTGAAATGAAGCAGAAACTGTTGGCACCCCAAGTCCCCGAAAGCAACACGCCAGGTCTTTTTCTGGCTATGAGAAAAGGCAATGCTGACCTTGCCCGCACCTATTGCGAATGGATACTATCAACAAATTACCCTGATTGGTGGCAAAAAGAACTGCTAATGGCCATCGATTTCTCTTCTATTGACGAGTTAGACGGGCCAGATTATCGAGCGCCTGCTTTGCACGAAGCCATGGCAGCAAATCACAGTGAGTGTGTTAAGGTTTTTTGTAAACTGGTTTTAGCAAGTAATCTCAGCGTTCAGTTCAAAGAGAATCTGATAGCAGCTAATTACGTTGGATTCCCCCTGGAGCCGGGTCTCTACAGTGCTTTTTTTGAAGGCAAAGCTCACAGTGTGGAAGCTTTTTGCCAACAAGTTCTGGAAGCAAAACTTGACGCTAGTGTGAAGCAAAGGTTGTTGGCACCAAAATGGTGTGGTGCAACAATCATACAGCGAGCCAATTCGAGATCTGAAGTATTTCAGAAATACAAAACCATTATAAAAGATAGCAATTTGAATTTTATAGCAAAAACATCACTAACATCTGGTATTTTAAATCGGTTAAAAAGAACTTTTGATCCTGTCCGCCTTTATCTCAACGTTCGTGATGCAGTTCGGTAGATAAGTTACAGGACCAGGGAACTGATTATTAAACGCATGGTCCCACTATCAAATTGTAAACAGTTTTCGCCACTAAACTGTGGATAAGTAATTAATTGTGGATAAGTAATTGGCAAATACTCAACGGCCTGGATTTATTCGTTTCGCTGACAACCTCCTACAGCCAAATCGCTGGAGGATGTCAATTTCTGTTCCACAAGAGAAAGATCCGGAATTGAAGCAGGAACGTCTCTCATAATAATCCGATATTTTTCCATTGGGCCTTTTTCTTCTGCTGAATTCCGCACTTCTTCCCGTACCAGTGTTAATGGTTGTGGAATTCCCTGAACCACCATGGCATAGAATGGCAGGCTATCGTTTTTACTGGTGCGATGCATTATGGCAATACGATTGGTGGCAGAGAACTCGGCAAATCGTCCATGGTTCAGTCGTTCAAAGGAAATCACCGGGATCTTTGTACCCCGCCAGTCAAGATCACCCAGCAGCCATTCGGTTTCCGGGTAATTGGCTTCCGGACGACTGTAGTCCTGAATACCGGCGATACATACTGAAGGTATCAGCAGGGGGCGCTGCTGCATGGGTATCAGCACGGACGAAATGGGCTTGTGGCTTCCGGACATGGTTTCCTCTTCTTTCTGCTACTGTGCGGTTGTTGTGAAGGGCAGGGCTTCCCGGGAAGCCCTGTTATCACGCTGTCTCAACTTCAATCAGTTTTTCAATCGCTTCGAGTAATGGCCCTTCCTGGAAAGGCTTGCCTATGTACTCATTGACACCCAGGCTTAAGGCCCGGTGACGATGTTTCTCACCGGTTCTGGAGGTGATCATGATAATCGGCAGGTCCTGAAGTTCAGGATCATTCCTGACCGCGCTGGCCACCTCAAAACCATCCATACGGGGCATTTCGATATCCAGCAACATAATGTCTGGCTTCTGCTCAGCGAGACGGGTCATGGCTTCCACACCATCCCGTGCCGAGATCACCTCGTATCCCTGACGGCTTAGCAGACGACTGGTGACTTTTCTTACGGTCACCGAGTCATCCACCACCAGCACTCTGATGGCCTGATCACTGCTGTCCGGTTCATGCCTTTCCACGGTGTCAGGTTTGGCTTCCTGAATGACCAGCTGATGTTTGCGGTAAAGTGCCGCCGGATCAAGGATGACCACAACTCGACCATCACCAAGAATGGTTGCACCGTTTACCCCGGCAAGACCGGAGAACTGAATGCCCAGACTCTTGGTAATGATTTCCCGGCTACCCACGATAGCATCAACCTGAACCGCTATATTCTCACTGCCTCTTTGCACCATGACTACCGGACACTGGCCATCACTTATTTTGGGGCTGCCAGCACCGAGAAGAGCGCCCATGTAGATCAGCTGGTGCTCGGTACCATTGCCATAGATGAGTGGCGCTCTGTTTTGGTAGCAATCGGCCAGCATTTTTGCTGACACCATGGAGATGCCATCAATGGCATGCATCGGCAGTGCGTACAGGCTGCTGCCTACTTCCACCATCAACGCCCGGTTAATGGACAGGGTAAATGGCAACCTGAGAGAGAATTGTGTACCCAGCCCGGCCTCAGACTTAACCTGTATGCTGCCGCCCATTTGGCGAACCGAGTTATTCACAACATCCATCCCGACACCGCGGCCAGAAAGGTGGGTCACCTCGCTTGCGGTACTGAATCCGGACTTCATGATCAGTTCGATGGCTTCCTGATCCGTTACCGGTTCGTCAGGACTGATCAGTTGCTGTTCAATCGCTTTGGCTTTCACGGCTTCAATATCGATACCGCGACCATCGTCGGACAACTCAACCACCACATCGGCACCATCGCGTCGTATCGATAAAGTAATCTGTCCCGCCTCAGGTTTGCCTGAATTCTGTCTTTCTGCCAATGAGTCTTCGATGCCGTGACCAATGGCATTTCGGAGCATATGTCCCAAGGGAGCAAGCATGCGCTCAAGCATGGTTCGGTCCATCTCACCTTCGGCATTACTGACCACAAGCTCAACGGGCTTGTGCAGATCATCAGACACCTGACGGACAATCTTGCGCAGCCTGGGAACCAGTCGGCTGAACGATACCATCCGGGCTTTCATCAGCTGCTCCTGGAGCTCAATCTGGGTTCTGGACTGTTGCTGGAGCAGCGTTTCTGTATCCCGGGTCTTTTCCTGCAAGGCCTCGCGCAAATCCATAAGGTCAGAGGCGGACTCCACCAGCGAGTGAGAGAGCTGTGACAGTTCTGAGTACTGGTCCATTTCCAATGGGTCAAAATCAGGGTTATCACCAAGATCGCCCTGGTGCCGGGAGATGATCTGGCTCTGCGTTTCGATATCGAGTCGCCGCAACTGTTCCCGAACCCGCAGAATGGTTCGATTCATCTCTTCAAGGGTTCGGGCGGCATCTGTCGTCTGCTGCTCAATGCGGGAACGGCTGATGCTGGTTTCCCCGGCAAGATTGATCAGAGTTTCCAGAAGTTCCGGGGGAATGCGGACCATTTCACTCAGTGATGACTGAAGCGTTGTCTCTTCCCCATCGGCAGAGGCCTGGGGCGCTACCCGGGTGGTGGAAACGGGTTCCAGTACCTGACCGGGCATCGGCTGCGGTAGATCAGGTGCGGGCAGTTCTGACAGGTTATTGACCCATGTATCTTCATCCAAGGTCCTGGCGAGAGGTTTGGCTGGCGCAGCCTGCCCCAGGTAGTCCGGAAGAGTATCAGGCTCTTCAGCGGTTGAGTGGCTGGCGTTCAGTCTATGCTTCCATTGCCTGAGTTCTTCCAGCATGCGCTGTACGTCAGGGGATGGTTGCCCGTTGTCAGGGGTTTTCAGTGTTGTCTCTATGATGTCGTGAGTTTTCTGAATCAGCGCCAGAGGGGCGCTTTCAGGCTCACAGCTGCCATTGGCAATGGATTCATAGATATCTTCCAGCCCATGGCTCAGTTCTCCAAGCTCATGGAGTTCTGCCATCATTGCTCCCCCTTTCAGGGTGTGCAGGCATCGTTGAAGTTCATGAACCGGTTGTAAATCGCTGGTATTGCCGAGCCATGTTTCCAGAGACTGTGCTGAGTCTTCGAGCAGCTCATAAGCCTCCTCGATAAACAGCTTGTGCAGCTCCGGCTCGGGCTCTGACCCATTGCTGTACGGAGCAAAAGATGTGCCTTCTGCCGGGACTGAAGCAATCCAGGACGGCTGGGCTATCGGTTTGAAACGATTATCTTCAGAGAACGATAAGTCGATGTCTTCTGCTGCCTCTGTCTCTGCATCAAAATCAAGCAGGGCATCAAAGTCATGATCCTCGAGGTCTTCTTCGAACGTCAGGTCGGGATCTGCCTGACTCAATGCCTGCTCAAACAGCAAAGACTCCAGTGCTTCACGCAGAGCGCTGAAAATCGCGTGTGGCGGTTCCGGCGTTTGCTGAGAAGCCACCTGGTTCATCATTTCAACCAGGGCTTCGAAGCCGTCCGTAAATGGCGACAGTAACGGTTGGGGAAGGCGGGTCTCATGGGTCTCCAGGTAAGTGCAGACATCATGTAACACATCACAGAGCTCTGTGATAGCCGACAAACCTGCTTCATTGGCATTCTCAGCAAGCACCTTCAGTTCAAACTTGAACCGGTCAAGCTCCTCGTGGGGCGTACCATTAACCCATGATTTCAGATGGCTGCTGGCATCCAGTAACAGGTCAAGGTCGCTGGCCAGGAAAAGTGCTGCCTGCTGGCCTGTTGGCTGCTTTACTGGTGCAGGCTCCGAGGCAGACTCATCATGCAAACTGTTGCTGAGTAGTTGGTTATGAAGCGCATCAAGCCAGTTAAGAAAGCTATCAACTTTCAGGTCCAGAGGGTGGGAGTTGGTTTGCAGTTGTTGCAGTGCGTCTTCAATCAGGTCTACCCCCTGTTCCAGCATGCTGATGACCTGACTATCAGCAGGCACCAGGTGTGCCCGGAATTCCTTGATGGTCTTTTCAATAGCGGCAACCAGCTCGGCAAGGGGGGTAATGTCTGCCATAAAGGCACTGCCTTTCAGGGTGTGCAGTGCTCGCTGGACAGAATCCGTGATCTGGATATCGCCACCCATTTGATGGCTACTATCGATGAACTCTTTGACGACACTGAGATGGCTTCTGGCTTCAGTGTCAAAAATTGCCATTAACTGTTGATCAAACCCGCTATCCAGCTCAACGGTTTGCTCTTCAGTTGCAACGTTACTGATTGCCTCGGTTTCCGGAGGCTCTGTCAGTGCATTATCCAGCTCATCGACGTCGCTATGCAGAGCTTCTTTGGCACTGTCCTCGATAATGTTGCCAAACATCATGGCCGGTTCTTGCTGCTCAGGTTCTACCAGCTCCTCACTATCAACGACAAAGTGGTTTCCTTTACCCAGGGCATCTGCTTTCTCCATGCACAGCAGAACTTCCGGGGTGAGTTGTTGACTGTCCCCGGCAAAATCATTCACCAGTTCAGGCAGCATGGCGATCACTTCATGGAGTAGCTCAGCTATTGGCTCAGACGCTTTAATCGTGCCTTTGACCACGTTGTTCAGCATGTTTTCCAATGACCATGCCAGCTCACCGATAACGTCAGCACCGATCATGCGACCGCTGCCCTTTAACGTATGAAATGCTCTTCTGATCTCATTGGTGGTGGCTGCATCATGGATATTACTGTGCCATTGTGGCAATAGCGCTTTGAGCTGTTGCTGAACTTCTGTCGCTTCTTCGACGAAAACTTCATGGAGGTCGTCGTCGTCATCTTCATTCATTGACAGACTGAAGGTGTCTTCTTTAGAGAGGGTGTCCTCCGGGGAAGAGTGGTGTGACGGTGTTAGATCCCCAGCGATGTCATCGCTGTCCGGGGTGTTATGTATGGTTAAGGTTTGATCTGATGAAGGGGGCGCAATCTCAGAAAGTGAGAATGTTTCTTCAGGAGAGTAGCTTTCCAGGTCCGGCAGATTTTCTTCATTCGCCGAAAAATCAACCGTCTGTGCCGGCTCATCACTCACTGTTAGCGGGTTTTCAATCGACGCCGCTGCCGGAATCAGGTTCTCCCTGTGGACTATATCGATCGAGTGGGAGTAAGTCGTGTCCTGTTTCCCGGTAACTGCCTGAGAGGGGCTCAGGCTGTCGGTTGAGAACTCTATGGTTGGGCCGTAGTCTGCTTCTTTTTCACTGGCAGCAACCGCTCCGGTAGCTGACGACATAGGCTTTTCGTAGTGAAACTCAATAACGTCATTGTCAGCCGCTTGTTCCTCCGGGGCCGCTCTCTCTTCATCGGAAAGCAGGTGGGCAGCGAACGGGTTAGCTTTGGCTTCAGGTTTCGGGGTGGATGAAATGGCTGGCGCGGCAGGTTCTGCTTTTGTGACGGTAACGGATGACTCAAGCCGATCAATACTTTTCCGGGTAATATCCAGCGTTTTTTCAACGTAGGCAGAAGCCCCGCCACCCAACTGTTCCAGATAGTATTCAATGCTGGATAAACTATCGGCCATTGCATCCAGCTCATCGAGGCCGGGCTTGAGGTTTTTGTCCAGCCATTGCTGCTGAATATGCCTTGAACAGCGACTGATTAACTCAGCAACACGGTCCAGAGGAATCATGGCAAGACTGCCCTGGATGCTTTTCATCAGGGGTAATAACTTGACCAGGAACTCCGGATTATAATCACTGCCCAGGTAGCCCTCCACAGCGCCTTTGGCCTCTTTCAGGTTTTTCCGGGCTTCATAAATTACTTTCTGGTGAATATCGTTTATCTGTGCTGATACGGAACTCTGGCCGGTTACCGATCGGTTGAGGCCCATGAACTGGTTCAGTCCGGACTCCACTTCAAGCAACCGGGCAGCCGTATTGATCAGGGTATCGTTCACTTTTTCGGGCGAGTGGCCACCAGTAAGAATCATCTGCAGATGTTGATGCTCTCTGTGCATGATGTTCTGCAACGATTCGAGGCCAAGCATGCCTAATGTGTCAGAGATTTGCTGGCAGGTGGCCAGTTGATCCCGAAGCCTGGATTGATTGCCCCCGGGGTTCAGCAGGTAGAGATCCAGGGCATCTTTGATATGAGTGAGCTCTTCCTTGATGGCTTTCACCACCGATGTCGCTGCATCAATGTTGAGCAGATTGGCATCCTGCGGCTCTGCCTCCAGGGCCTGGTCCAGAGAGTATCGTCGCTTCAGAGAGAGGATAAGCGCATGATCACTGTTTGCTTTGGCGATCCGATAAAGAATCTCTCTCAGTATCTCTTCCGAGGGCGGGGTGTTCAGGCGTTTGGCTTCCTCACTGGCCAGACACTTGAACTCATTGTCCATTTCACGAAGGATTCTGATGGCGTGACTGTCTATGGCAATAGAGCCTTCCTTGAGGCCCTCGGAGAAGGCAGTGCAGGCATCCCATAGCGGTGAAATTGGCGAGTCCCAGCAAAGGTTTTGCAGCTTGGCAAATATTTTACTGATGACCGTCAGTTGCTGGTCTCGCTTGCTGTCCCTGAGAATGCCGGCAAGACACAGCTGATATTTCTGCCGTATTTTCCGTACCAGAACCGCAAAGCCGCTGGCCTGCAGCTTGTTCAGCTGTGCTTCCGGGATTGGTGCAATGGTGTGAACGATGGCCGGTGCAAAAAAATCAATATCAGACAGCGCCCGTTGCCCCCGTAATTGGCGCATTTCATTGAGCAGGTGCTTCAGCAGGCTGGGGGTATCGTTGCCAGATCGGGAGGTATGGACAAGATAGCCTGGCAGCTGAAGCATTGCCTGAATCAGTACCACCAGCCGTTGCTGACTGTTATCCGCCGGAATCTTATTCAGGCTATCTAATAGCAGCAGAATTTCCCGGGTCAGTAACCGGGCTCCCTTCTGTTTCAATATCTTCAGCGTGCTGTGAATTTGCTGGATTTTGGTACGACAATTCTCCAGAAACACAGCCTCATCTGTGGAATCAGCATACTGTTCAAGGTCCTGACGGGCTTCAGTGAGGGTGCCTTCAATCTCTCCGATAACCCAGTCCAGACCTATGTATTCACGCTGTTCGACCATGCCTGGCTCCCGTTTCCAGCTACCATTCCCGCTGTTGTATGCGCTCTTTTTAACGCTCTGTTTAACAAGAGCGCCCGAGCGGCGGGCATTATGCTTGTTGTCATACTCTCGTCTCTTGCGGAGTCAGTGTCAGGACTCTGAGGTTTCAGGCAGTTTGAAACCCGTAACCGACTGACGCATCTCCATGGCCATACCGGCCAGATCACCGATGGATTGAGCGGTTGCCTTGGTACCTGAGGAGGTTTGAATCGAAATATCCCGGATGGCCACCATGCGGCTGGAGATCTGTGAGGCTGACTGTGCCTGGACTTTTGCGGTTTCAGAAATGTTCCGGATCAGGCCTGACAGACTGTTGGACACCTGCTCGATCTCTTCCAGTGCCACACCGGCATCCTGGGCCAGACGGGCTCCGTGTACCACTTCAGAGGTGGTCTGTTCCATGGAAATGACCGCTTCGTTGGTGTCAGTCTGGATGGTCGATACCAGCGCTTCGACCTGTTTGGTGGCTGCCGATACCCGTTCTGCCAGACGTTGCACCTCGTCGGCAACCACGGCAAAGCCCCGGCCTGCTTCACCGGCCATGGAAGCCTGGATAGCGGCGTTCAGGGATAGAATGTTGGTCTGGTCGGCGATCTCGTTGATCAGCGAGATAATGTCACCGATTTCCTGAGAGGACTCACCCAGCCGTTTAATTCGCTTGGAGGTATCCTGAATCTGTTCGCGGATAGTGGTCATGCCATCGATGGTGTTTCGTACCACCAACCCACCGTTAGCCGCGATCTGTACCGAGCGCTCGGCCACATCGGCGGAGTCGGAGGCTTCGCTGGAGACCTTGTCAATGGACTCGGCCATCTGGTTCACGGACTGGGTTGTAGCACCGATTTCCTGGGCCTGGTGGTCGGAAGCTTCGGCCAGCAGTCGCGCGGTTGCCTGTGTTTCCTGGGCAGCTGCGTCGACCTTGACGGCCGTCTGGTTGATGGTGTTAACCAGGGCGCGCAGTTGTTCAATGGAGAAGTTAATGGAGTCCGCAATGGCCCCGGTAAAGTCTTCGGTAACACTGGCCTTAACCGTCAAGTCACCGTCTGCCAGGTCCGCCATTTCATCCAGAAGTCGCAGAATGGCCTTCTGGTTAGCAGCGTTCTGGGCTCTGGTCGCCTCGCTTTGGGTTTTGGTTTCTTCCAGACGACGGCGGGTATCCATAATGATGGACATGGCCGTGAACAGGACAAACAGAAGGGAAAGTCCACCGGAGGCCATGATGATCAGCTCAAGTGTCTTCTGTTCAATGGTGGATGTGGACAGGGTGTCTGCCAGCACCGATGTTTGCTGCAGCAGTTGTTGTGAATCGGTGAAGATGATGTCGGATGCGGTGCGTACCTGAAACAGTTCGGGAGAGGTTTCCAGAATCTCATCAACACTGCCATCGACGAATTCAAACAGGTCGGAGATCTCCATAAGACGGTCAACGGCCTCATCATCAGTCACCTGACTGATGCGCATGGCAAGGTTACCTTCCAGCATACCCTGCAGTACCCGCCCGAAGAGCTTGGCATCACGGCCAAAGCTGTCAGCGGCCATGATGGAGTCTTCGCCACCTTCCAGAACCTTGGCAACACTGCTGATAATGCGCTCTGCCAGCCAGGGCTGGCGCTGAGCCATGGCAATCTGGTCTGAGGGTGCATTGTTATCCAGAAGGATTTCTACCACCTCGTCGTATTCAATTTGCAGTTGGGGAATGGTTTCACTCAGTGTGGTAGCAACTTCATGCAGAGACAGTACGGTGTCTTCTGCCGCGAGAATACTGTCGGCTTCTATCTTCATTTCAGACCATGAAGAATCCAGGGCTTCAATTTGCTGGGCGGTAGCGCTACCGGACGTGTCAATAAAGGGAATAACAGAAAGGCTGGCACGGTTCAGATCATCAATATATTGGCCAAACATCGTTGTTGCTTCTTTCAGCAGCGGAAAGGCTTCTTCTTTACCGGAGGCTGCTTCTGAGGCGTTTTTGGCAATCTGCTGGGAAAGGACCCGAAGCTCACTGGCTTTGGTTTCATGGGTGTGCAGCAGCTGGGACTGCTGGTCATTATAGATAAATGAACCTGTCATCACTGACAGTGACAGCACCAGCATGGTGATCGAAGTGATCGTGGCCCTGTTAGCCTTGCTTCCCTGTCCCGTATTCGCTTGATTGCCTTTCATGGTTTATTCCCCGATTTCTGAAGTGAAATCAAAATCCTGTTTATTCACTGGCGGCCTTTAGAAAACGCTCGTTGGTAACGAGTCCCTCAACACTGAATACGACATAGTGTTGATCTTTGACATAGGAGCCCTGGGTAAATGGATGAATATTTTCCGGAATGGTCGCCGGTATCTCATCTGCGTGGCTGCTGGCGGTAAACTGCTGCATACCTTTTACTTCATCAACGATAAGGCCAACGGAAATGTCTTTCTTCTCGATAACAAGTATCCGGTTGTTGTGATTGGGTTGACTGGAAACATAACTGGCCTGGTTACTTTTCAGAAAGTCACCCAGGCTGACGACGGGTATCAGACGTCCCCGGACATTCGCTAATCCCCTGACCCATCGTTGCACACCGGGCAATGGCGTTGTCTGGGGAACGGGAAGAATCTCAGATATTGAACCAACCTGAACCATATAATGCTGGCCATCCAGCACAAAGCTGACACCCTGCCAATAGCTCAGATCAGTTTGCTCTACCGGGATTTGAGCACTGTACAGGGAAGCACTTTGCTCAAGTGTCTCCAGATAGTCGAACGGATGACTGGAGTTGCTCATAGTACTCCTTTCCTTCATTGTTCCCTTGACAATTGACCGTGACGAATGCGGGATAGCCCTCTTGTCCGAAAGGGTTTTTCGGAGTAGCCAGGCCTGATTCAGGCCGCAGCATCACTCAGGACTTCGTTCAGCGTTTCCAGCAGCAGGGTTTCCTTAATGGGCTTGGTCAGATAGTTTCTGGCTCCCTGCCGCATGCCCCAGACGCGATCCGTTTCCTGGTCTTTGGTGGTGACAATAATGACCGGAATGTGTCCAGTGCTGCCATCTTTAGAGAGTTGCCGGGTGGCTTGAAAGCCGTTCAGGCCGGGCATGACGATATCCATTAATACCGCATCAGGCTGCTCTTCCCGGCAGAGGGCGACACCATCGGCACCATTGTCAGCCGTCATTACGGTATGACCATGTTTCTCGAGCATTGCGCTCAGCTGGTACAGTTCGGTTGGTGAGTCGTCAACAATTAATACCTTAGCCATAAATCCCCCGGGTTTTTTGGCCTGAATAAGGGCCGCACCAAACTTGGTTACTTGCTTTTATTTATTTTCTGAACCCCTTCCGGGCCTCATTGGCAGAGACGTCGTCAGGGGCTTTCCATTCACGTACGTTTAAACGGCCAGAGCATACTCAGGGCAGTGTTCCCGAATCGTTGTGAACAGTTCATCACGGCTGAATGGCTTGGTCAGATAGTAATCTGAACCGGCAATTCGTCCTCTGGCACGATCGAAGAGACCGTCCTTACTGGAGAGCATGATGACGGGAATCTGTTTAAATGCGTTGTTATTTTTAATCAGCGCACAGGTTTGATAGCCGTCCAGACGAGGCATCATGATATCGACAAAGATGATGTCCGGTTCGGACTCGGCGATTTTGGCCAATGCGTCAAAGCCATCGGTGGCGGTAACCACCTGGCAGCCCGCCTTTGTCAGAAGTGTTTCAGCTGTACGACGAATCGTCTTGCTGTCATCGATGATCATGACCTTGAGGTCTGTTCCGCTACCTTGCATGTTTTACCCCTGGCAATCCGCAGAAGAAGCGACAATGGTTCGCTGCCATTCTTTTCTTGTTGGTCCGTTCCCAATGGCTTAATTCTGTTTTAATCGGATATCTGGACCGTTTAATATCCTTTTTTATCATAAGTTGGTCATTGCTGACCAGAAACGTGATGGTTCCAGGTCACGATTTTTCCAACCCACTGTAAAGTCCCGACTGTTCATGGCGATGTATCTAGATAATAAATCTCCGTACGAAAGAGACAGGGACCTCCATGAACCGTTTTCAATTTCTGCTGATCAGCGTGTTTTCAGGCCTGCTTGGATGGAATGCTGACGTCTCAGCTGAATCTCTGGAAGAAGCCCTGGGTCAGGCTCTGCGTTCAAACCCTGAGGCAAAAGTTGCTCTTAGTCGTCTAAAGGCTGAGAGAAAAAATATCGATGCAGTCGCTGCCGATTTCTGGCCAACGATTGATCTTGCGGCCGGTATCGGCAGACAGCAAAAGGATACCAGTCCAGATACCGATGGGGACAAGCTCACCCGCAAGGAAGCCTCATTTTCTCTGAGGCAGAACCTTTTTGCGGGTTTTAATACCTGGTACAACGTGAAGGGTGCCCGTAAAGGCGCTGAGGCTGAGCATTGGCGGCTCTACTCTACTCTGGAAGATCTGGCGCTGCAGGTTATCAATGTTTATCTCAAAGTGCTTGAGCGTCGTGATCTGGTTGAACTGGCAGAAGAAAACCTGGGCATTCATCACGAAATTTTTGATCAGATTGAGCGTCGTGCCCGTCAGGGGGTTGCCCGAAGCTCTGATTTGATCCAGGTAGAGGGGCGGCGGGCAAGAGCAAATGCCAATCTCATCAGTGCCAGAAATAATCTGATGGATGCTGAAAGTGAGTACCGTGCGTTGGTTGGGCATAGTCCCGGTGATTTGGAGTTCCCTGGTTTTGCACATCTTGATTTGCCAGAAGATTTGCACAGTGCCATTAAAAATAGCAAGCAGGATCACCCCAGTGTCAAAGCTGCTGAAATGGATGTTGAATCCTCGGAGTACGCTTATTCTTCCCGAAAAAGCAGTTATCTGCCATCACTGGATGCTGAGTTAGACCAAAGCTGGAGGCGCAATGCCGATGGCCAACTGGGTGATTATGGTGACACGGTCGCCATGGTTCGTCTTCGCTACAACTTGTTCCGCGGCGGCGGTGATCAGGCTCGTTTGCTGGAGAGTGCCCATCAGGCAGAAGAGCGTCGCTCCGAGAAAGCCAGGGTTATGAGAGATGTCGAAGAAAGAATGCGTATCAGCTGGGCGGCTCTGCAGTTTATTGGCGCACAACGCGAGTATTTATTGCTTCATGAAGATGCCAGCCGGGATACGGTTGCGGCATACCGGGAGCAATTTAACATTGGTAAGCGGACACTGCTGGACTTACTGGACAGCGAGAATGAATTGTTTCAGTCCAGCAATAGCTTAACCTCCGCCATCTATCAGGAAACCTATGCCCGTTACCGTGTTCTGGCGGCGGTGGGCAGGCTACTGGAAAATGTGGAATTTTCTATCCCGAAAAGCTGGCATCTGGATGGTTAGAAAACGCCGTATTTTCAAACCATTCAGCCTCTTGGAGGGGGGGCATCCTGAGTGTCAGCAACTATAGCTGTTGGGCTGGATCAGCTGCCCATACTTCATCTTTGGCCTGGAAGGTGTGAAATGGGGTGATGTAGACACTGTGTTATGAACACCTGACCTTTCTGATATGTCCTTTCCCCGGTCAATCTGACATCCTTCGATTATACCCAAACAACGATTTAGAAAGAGAAGCTATAAACAGGGCGAAGTGTTTTTGTCTGAATCGTAATATAATACGCCGCTTCCAATTTTATCTGTCTTTGTAAATCAGTGGCTTGCCTGTATTTGGTCGGTAGCTGTGATGCTGTCGTCAGTTTTCTGATAAGCCCGAAACGGAATGTTGCTCATGAGCAGAACTGATAACGCAGTACAACGCTTTATCTTTGAAAATACCGATATTCGCGGTGAAATTGTTTCCCTTAACCACAGTTATGTTGATGCTCTGGCTGCCCATAATTATCCCGAGGTGGTCAGACGCCTGTTGGGGGAGTTGGTGGCCTCTGCCCTTCTGTTGAGCACAACACTGAAATTTGATGGGCTGCTTACCCTTCAGGCCAGGGGTGACGGGCCATTAACTTTGCTTATGGTGGAATGTACCGACCAGCGGTCGTTCAGAGCGGTTGCGCAATTCAAGGATGACCTTTCTGAGGGAACGCTTCAGGAGCTTCTGGGCAAGGCAAGCCTGTTGATTACCGTGGACCCGGTCAAAGGTAAGCGTTACCAGGGCATTGTTCCCCTGGAAAAGGAAACGCTGTCAGCCAGTCTTGAAGACTATTTTACGCAATCTGTGCAGTTGCAGACCCGCCTGTGGCTGGCCTGTGATGGCCAGACCTGTGGCGGTTTTCTGTTGCAGGCTCTGCCTGCCAGTGTCGAGCTTTCCGAGGACGTTCGCGCTGAATCCTGGAAGCGCATGACGGCTCTAGCTGAAACCACTCAAGATGCTGAGCTGCTGGAGCTGGATCATGAAACACTGCTGGTCAGACTGTTTCATGAAGAAACTGTCCGTATTTTTGACAAGGAGCCTGTTCGTTTCGTCTGCACCTGTTCCCAGGAAAGAAGTGCAAAAATCATCAGCACTCTGGATCGCAAAGAAATTGAGTCAATTATTGAAGAAGAAGGTCAGGTGGCGATGGACTGCCAGTTCTGCAATCACCAATATGTTTTTGGTAAAGCTGACATCGATGCAATCTTTAACGAAAAACCACAACTTCACTGAAGTTTTCTGATTTCTCTCCTTCCGATCCGGTCAGGAATTCCATTGAATTTCTGACCAGTCAGAGGAAAATGCGACAGTGATCGTCTGTGTTTTCTTCCGGTAACTGATGATAAATTTGACCCGGGGCAATACTTTTAAGCCGACAAAGGTTTAACGTTTTTACCAGACTCAATTAACAAGAGGCGTTATGAGGGGGTCTATAACCTGTAATTCCAGAGTTATATTTCAATAATAGATCCAATACCCTATCATAGCACGCCACAAGAATTACCATAATCTAACAACACAAAACGTTAAGTTGAGCGTATTGCCGCAGGAGAACTTTGCATGGCCCATGTAAACGTAAAGGAAGCTCTGGCTGCTGTCGGAATCAAGGATGTCCTTGATGTGGTCTACAACCCCTCCTATGAAACGCTGTTTGAGGAGGAGACCCGTCCGGAGCTGGAAGGCTATGAACAAGGGGTAGTTACTGAAATGGGGGCAGTGTCGGTGGATACCGGTATCTTCACTGGCCGTTCTCCGAAGGACAAATACATCGTCAAAGACGATACAACCCGGGATACCATCTGGTGGTCAGACCAGGGTAAAAATGATAACAAGGCAATCACTGAAGAAGTCTGGGCAGATCTTAAATCACTGGTAACCAATCAACTGTCCGGCAAGCGTCTGTTCATTATTGACGGTTTCTGTGGCGCTAATCCTGAAACACGCCTGAGTGTGCGCTTTGTGACCGAAGTGGCATGGCAGGCTCACTTCGTCAAGAACATGTTTATCCGGCCCGGCGAAGATGAGCTGAAGGACTTTGAACCGGACTTTATTGTCATGAACGGTGCCAAATGCACCAACCCGAAATGGCAGGAGCACGGTCTCAACTCGGAAAACTTTGTGGCATTCAACCTGACGGAGCGGATTCAGGTGATTGGTGGTACCTGGTATGGCGGTGAAATGAAGAAAGGTATGTTCTCCATTATGAACTACCTTCTGCCGCTCAGGGGCATAGCGTCCATGCACTGTTCTGCCAATGTGGGTGAGCAGGGTGATACTGCCATTTTCTTTGGCCTGTCCGGAACCGGTAAAACCACACTCTCTGCCGATCCCAAGCGTGCCTTGATTGGTGATGATGAGCACGGTTGGGATGATGACGGCGTGTTCAACTTTGAAGGCGGCTGTTATGCCAAGACCATTAACCTGAGAGAAGAAAATGAGCCTGAGATTTTCCACGCCATTCGTCGTGATGCGTTGCTGGAAAACGTAAGCGTTGATGCCCGGGGTAACATTGACTTTGATGATGGCTCGAAAACCGAGAATACCCGGGTTTCTTATCCGCTGTATCATATCGATAACATTGTTAAGCCGGTTTCCAAGGCTGGTCACGCCAAAAAAGTGATCTTCCTGACTGCCGATGCTTTTGGTGTTTTACCGCCGGTCTCCCGTCTGACCCCTGAGCAGACCAAGTACCACTTCCTCTCCGGCTTTACCGCGAAACTGGCGGGCACTGAGCGTGGTATCACGGAACCAACACCGACGTTCTCCTCTTGCTTCGGTGCTGCGTTCCTGTCACTGCACCCAACCAGGTATGCCGAAGAGCTGGTTAAGAAGATGGAAGCCCATGGCGCTACAGCTTACCTGGTAAATACGGGATGGAATGGTACTGGTAAACGCATCTCCATCAAGGCAACCCGGGCGATCATTGACGCTATTCTGGATGGCTCTATCGATAAGGCCGAAACCAAAACGCTGCCTTTCTTCGGGTTGCATGTACCGCAAAGTGTTGCTGGCGTTGATGGCAGTATTCTGAACCCTCGGGACACCTATGAGGACCCGGCAGAATGGGAGCGTAAGGCACACGACCTGGCGGATCGCTTTATCACCAACTTTGTTAAGTTTACCGATAACGAAGAAGGTAAGGCGCTGTTGGCTGCCGGTCCGTCACTGGGCTGATAGGCATACAGTTCCGTGGAAAGGACGGGGCTATAATCTCCCCGTCCTGGCCGATATACTCCCACGTCATGGGCTGTTTAAGGTTGTCTCTCTGGCAGGAATCTTCCAGAGCAGGACAGTAGATCCTTTCGGTATGACGCACGTTAGATCATCGGCGCAGTGAATTATTAAATAATCACCATCGGGGCTGAAGTTGGCTCTTCTAACGTGATGATCCAGGGTTATCAGCTCTTCATCTATCCATTTACCATCATCGCCCCTGCCCCAGAGTTGCACAAACCCCGGCTTGTGATGATCCTTCTGAATGTCTTTGCTGCCATAGGTCAGAAAGTGGTTATCTGCCCTATTAAATTCGGCACCTCTGATGACATAGCCATCAGGGATGGTTACAGTATGTTTCTTCCACTTGCCATCGTCATCGCGCCAAAGGATGTAGGATTCAGTGTCTGTGGTAAAGCCAAGGGCACTGGCCAGACGCCCTGAGAGTGAAAACCGGCTGTGATCGACTCTGCTTTTAAGTTGAACCACCAGCTGTTCCTGCCATTGGCCCTGGCTGTCGAGGCTCTGGATTTTCACCGTGTTATCATTAAGACTGCTGGTCAGTACACTGTCCTCCTGATCGTTGAAGGCAGCGTTGTTAATGGCTCCCTGATGACGTATCCATGCCTTGTTAATCAGGTTACCTTCCCCGTCATCACCCCAAATGCAAACGTCACTCGTTTGATTGCCATAGCTCAGGAGAAAGTTCTCGGAGGGGCTGAAGATGGCTGTGTCACTGCCGATGTGCCTGAAGAACTGATCTTTATCCAAAGTGTCATCATTACTGTTGCAATTACAGAGTTTAAAGGCACCACGACCGAGATAGGCCAGTAATTTACGCCCGGAGGGGCTGAAGGCGGCATAATTGCAATCCGAAATCGTTTTTTTTCCTACCCAGTCACCGTTGTTGTCATAACCAAAAATTTTAACGTTTTTATCTATATCTCTGATCAGTGCATGCCGCTCATCATTACTCAGGTGGGCATCTTCAATTTCCCCGTTGCTATGCATGACCTCTTTCTCCACAAGACAATTGCTCTCATCACTACAGTCCCAGATGGTTGCTGATCTGTCCTTGCAGGTCAGTAAATAATTGTTCGTGATCTTGAAAGGCGATTTCTTTTCCAGGGATCGGAAAGAGTAACTGATCTCTTCTGGCTGGTGTAGCGGGGTCCACCGGCCGTTGCTATCCAGACGCAATATGTTGGTTTTGAGATTCCTTGGGTCGAAGGACACAATCTTATCCTGCAACGGGCTGAAATTTGCTGTCAACGGCGGATAGCCTTTTTCAAGGGGTGTGTGCGCAAGCGCCACCACCTCCTCCCAACAGCCATCATTATTCAGCGTACTTACTTTGACATTGCCATCGTCGCAGAGGCTCAGAAGCTTATCTTCTGCTCGGTTGAGCTGACAGAAAATTTTTTGGGAACCCCCGATACTCCCATTCTGCGACCAGTTGCCATTTGCATCTTGTTGCCAGGTTCTCAGGATATGATCTCTTAAGGTGTCGCAACCACTGATTAAGAGGTTCTTACTCGTTGGGCTTAAACTGGCATCCAGAATATAACAACCGAAATTGGCCTTAAGTTTGAATTCAAGGCAGTTTGACCGACATTGAAAAATTTCACTCTTCGCGAAGTCAATAGAGCCTGGTTCAATAGGACTATCGCACGGTATCATCTCAATATCAGGTTGTTCATGGGGTTGCGATGCATCGGCCTGCCTGGTGTATGGCGATTCATGATTTGTGGAAAAATTCAGTCCGACAATTTTCGGCTTACGATCACTGATATCTGTGGTGGCCATCCATCCGGGTGGTAAATCCAGTTTCAACCGTTTGAACGGTTGAGTCTGATCCGGTGCAGAGACTTCTAAAATACTGTTGTTAAATTTAGCCACTAACCCGGCTATTGGCTCCAGACCATTATTTAAGGCCTGTTGGTGTTTTTCCAGATTCCTTTTGGCTGCATTGCCCGACGAACCGCTGAAGTAACTCTGTGCTGATGGTTCCATAATAACTCCAGTCATACTGTCGCAAAGTGAATTTACAGGACCGTTGATCAGTAGCATCCTATGGGTATTTGACTCGTTCTGTTGCTGCTTTTCTGAGCAATCAGTACCTGAGCAGTAGATCAGTAGATCGGGTAAAAGTTCCTGCCACAGGGATTTTTCCAGTTTAGTGATTCTTCCCCGGATCGGGCATTTTCCGGTACTGTGAAGGTTTGTTTTATACAAACGGTTCAGTTTCGCTATAATGCCCGGTTTTCTCTGGTCATTAGCGTGTCTTATGGCTTGAGTTTTCAGGCCAGGATAAGCATTAATTACCGGCTGGATGCAGAAATGTTGCTGTTTCTGAGCATTATCTGGAAACTGTCCTATTGTTTTGATTCCCATGATGAGTGTGTTTTATGCAGAGTATCTCCCAGCGTATAGCTGAAGAGTTGGGTGCCAGACCTGAACAGGTCGCCAGTGCTGTACAGCTGCTTGATGATGGATCCACGGTTCCTTTCATTGCCCGTTATCGAAAAGAGGTCACCGGAGGTCTGGACGATACTCAGCTGAGAACGCTGGAAGATCGTCTCCGCTACCTGCGAGAGCTGGAAGAGCGCCGTGAAGCCATTCTGAAGAGCATTACCGAACAGGATAAGCTGACGCCTGAACTGGAAAAAGATATCCGCTCTGCAGATACCAAAACCCGCCTGGAAGACCTTTACCTTCCCTATAAGCCCAAACGTCGTACCAAGGCTCAGATTGCCCGTGAGGCGGGTCTGGAGCCTCTGGCCGATCTGCTGTTCGATACGCCGGAAAAAGAGCCTGACGTGGAAGCAGCGGCTTTTGTTGACGCAGATAAGGGAGTTGAGGATACCAAGGCGGCTCTGGAAGGTGCCCGCTATATCCTGATGGAACGTTTCAGCGAGGATGCCGAGCTGCTGGGTCAGTTGCGTGAGCTGCTCTGGAATGAAGGCATCCTGAGCAGTCGTGGCGTTGAGGGTAAAGAAGAGGAAGGTGCCAAGTTCAGGGATTACTTTGAACACGATGAGCCACTGAAAACGGCTCCTTCTCATCGGGCGCTGGCCATCTTCCGTGGACGAAATGAAGGGGTATTGCAGGCTAACATCCGCCTCGCCAATGAGCCGGAAGACCGTCGTGAAACCCATCCCTGTGAAAAGCTGGTGGCTGACTTCTGGAAGCTTGAGCATAAAGGCCGGGCAGCAGATGACTGGTTGAAGGATGTGGTGCGCTGGACCTGGCGGGTTAAGCTGCTGTCTCAGTTGGAAACCGAGTTAATGACTCGCATCCGCGAAAACTCTGAAGATGAAGCCATCAAGGTGTTTGCCAAGAACCTGAAAGACTTGCTGCTGGCGGCACCTGCTGGCCTCAGGCCAACCCTGGGTCTGGATCCGGGCTTGAGAACCGGTGTGAAGGTAGCCGTGGTGGATGGTACGGGTAAATTGGTCGAGCATACGACGATTTATCCCCATGCTCCCCAGAAGAAATGGAAGGAAGCTCTTGGTACTCTGGCCACCCTCTGTCTGACTCATCAGGTTGAGCTGGTCAGTATCGGTAACGGCACGGCATCCCGAGAAACGGACCGCCTGGCGGCTGAACTGATGCGCAGCTATCCAAAACTGGGCCTGACCAAAATTGTGGTCAGCGAAGCCGGTGCATCCGTGTACTCTGCATCTGAACTGGCTGCCCGTGAATTCCCGGACCTGGATGTTTCTATCCGTGGTGCCGTATCCATCGCCCGTCGTTTACAGGACCCTCTGGCCGAACTGGTGAAGATTGAGCCGAAATCCATCGGGGTGGGCCAGTATCAGCATGATGTCAGCCAGATCAATCTGTCCCGCTCTCTGGAAGCGGTGGTTGAGGACTGTGTAAACGCGGTAGGTGTTGATCTTAATACCGCCTCCAGCGCCCTGCTGGCACGCGTATCGGGCCTTAACCGTACCCTGGCCGACAACATCGTTGCCTATCGCAATGAAAATGGTGCCTTCAGAAGTCGTAAGGACCTGCAGAAGGTGGCCCGTTTTGGTGCTAAAACCTTCGAGCAGGCCGCAGGCTTCCTGAGAGTAATGAATGGTGATAACCCTCTGGACAGTTCTGCCGTGCACCCTGAGGCGTATCCGGTGGTAGAGAAGATTGCCAACCAGTCAAGCCGGGATGTGCGAGCCCTGATCGGGGACTCGGCTTTCTTAAAGGGCCTGAATGCGGCGGACTTTACCGATGAAACCTTTGGTCTGCCCACCGTTACCGACATCATCAGTGAGCTGGATAAGCCCGGTCGTGACCCGCGCCCGGATTTCAAAGCCGCCGAATTCAAGGATGGTATTGAAGATATCCGCGATCTGAAGCTGAATATGGAACTGGAAGGCGTGGTCACCAATGTGACAAACTTTGGTGCGTTTGTGGATGTTGGCGTCCATCAGGATGGTCTGGTGCATATCTCCGCGTTGTCTGAAAACTTCGTTAAAGATCCCCGCGAAGTAGTAAAAGCCGGCGATATCGTTAAGGTCAAAGTCATGGAAGTGGACGTTGCACGCAAGCGTATCGGACTTTCCATGCGGATGTCGGATAAGGCCGAAGAGCGTGCTGAAGCTCGCCAGCAACCACGGCAAGCCAGAACCGAAAAGCCTGCTGCTCGCAGCAAGCCACAGAAAGCCGGTCAGTCCGGAAATCGTGGTAAAAAGCAGGATTCAGGTGGTACTTTTGCCGACTTGTTTGCCAATGCAAAACAACTTCGCAAGTAAACAGACTCGGAGAAAAAGCCAGTTTTGACAGTTCCCGTAAAGACACTGTTAACGGCGATGTTTGCCTGCCAACGAAAAAGCCAGACAAGCCTTTGTCTGGCTTTTTTTAGGGGATTTAGACAATTCAGGCTGGTATTATATGGACGACAGGACGAGGCTGTCGCACAAGCACAGGCTCCTGGACCAAAACGTAATATTCCAAGAATGATTACCCTTCGCAGTTTAGGAAAATGCTGTCGATCTGTCTTTTGCGGCAACCTCAGGAGGTGGTCAGCTGCTAAGCTGATTGCTATTTTATCAGGCTCATTCAGGTTGTCTTGCCCGGTTTGAAGCTGAGTACTAATGAGAGTTCGTTCATGGTGTCGTGGTCGCGGGTATCCGTGTTGCCAATAAGAATCATCTCTCTGAACGAATGTTATAGATAATTATTATTGGATCTGTACCTTGGCTACTGAGTATCAGGATCGTCTGGAGCTTTTCCAGTCCCGTGCTAACCATTCAGTTCTTCATGGCATCTGCCATGGTATTGAGCGTGAAAGTCTCAGGGTTACCTCAGATGCCCGTCTTTCCCGGAAAAGTCATCCTGAGAAACTGGGGCGCGCATTAACCCACCCTTATATCACCACTGACTATTCTGAAGCACTGCTTGAATTCATAACGCCGGTGCACAGCCGTATTAGCGATACGCTCTCCTTTCTTGAGCAGCTGCACCAGTATACCTGCCAGAATATGGCAACAGAGTTCCTTTGGGCCGGCAGTATGCCGCCGCTGCTGGAAGGGGATGACAGTATTCCTATCGCGCAGTATGGGAGTTCCAATATCGGGGTAATGAAAAGTGTTTATCGTGAAGGGCTCTGGCATCGCTATGGCAAGCCAATGCAAACCATTGCCGGTATTCACTATAACTTCTCTATGCCAGAAGAGTTCTGGGCGCTGTTACAGCAGTCCTCCGGACAAGAGGAAATCAGCGCTCAGGACTTCAGGTCAGCGGGTTATTTTTCCCTGATCCGGAATTTTCTGCGTTACTCGTGGCTGCTGATGTACCTGTTTGGGGCCTCTCCGGCCGTTAGCCGAAGTTTTTTTGCAGATGGCGGCGTTCAGTCAGGCCTTCAGGTGCTGGATAAGGACTCTCTTTTTCTTCCTTATGCGACGTCGTTACGTATGAGCGATATGGGGTACAGCAATCACGCCCAGTCTTCCCTGAATATTTGCTACAACACACTGGAAGAATACGTAGATAGCCTCTCCAGTGCCATTCGTACGCCATACCCTCCCTATGAAGCCATCGGTCTGAAACAAGACGGTAAATACCTGCAACTGAATACCAACCTGTTGCAGATAGAGAATGAATATTACAGCACCATTCGCCCAAAGCGTATTGCCCGTTCCGGTGAAAAACCAGTGACCGCCCTGCGCAACGAAGGCGTTGAATATGTTGAGGTACGTTGCCTTGATATCAACCCCTTTGAACCAATGGGACTGAGTGAGCAGGATGCCCATTTTCTGGATGTTTTCCTGGTCTACTGTTCGTTGCAGAACAGCAATCCTATTCATGCCGATGAGTGTGATGAGGTCAGCAGTAATTTCAAAACAGCGGTGACGGAAGGCCGCCGCCCGGGTGTCGAGTTGAGACAGCAAGGGCAACCTGTCCTGCTCCAGAGCTGGGGGTTTCAGCTGCTGGATGAAATGTCTCCCATTGCTGAGATTCTTGACCAGGCCAATGAATCATCAACGTTTGTTGAGAGCCTGTGTGCGCAAAGAGAAAAGCTGAAAGATGCCGCTTTAACCCCTTCTGCGCAGGTGCTTAATACCCTTGAAACCGGAGATTCCGGTTATCTTGAGTTGATGATGTCTTTATCGGAAAAGCACTCCAAACGCTTCTCTGAGCATGATCTGAGCGATGAACGTATAGCCTACTTTGAACAGCTTGCCCAGCGCTCTATTGCTGATCAGCTGGCAACAGAAAACAATGATAGCCGTGACTTTGATACATTCCTGCAGGAATATAAGGCGGCAGAATAGTTCCTGAACCATTGCCTTTAGTCAGTCGCCGGTAGAAAGGACTCTCTGGCGAGAATGTCTGAGAATAGAGCGCGGCAGTGAGGGTGGCAGAAATTAATAGACAGTACCTGATTCCATCATTAAATCAGACTTTGGTAAAGTTGCTTTTATCGGGATGAAATCAGGATGCTGCCAGCAGTATCTGAACTAGTATCAGAATCGGGTAATTAAAATAATTTTTTTTAATTAAATGATTTTTTTTTAGTTGAAAAAGTTGTTGGACTATCATGAAAACTCCCTGAAACCATTGGATTCATAACGTTCCTGCAAAACTTGCAATTTAAATTGTGTTGTGTTTTGAAAAATAAACGCTTGCCGCAAAAAATTCACTGTCATAACCTAGCATCTGAGCTGCCTGACAAAGGCGCTTACGAGGTCCCCATTCACGCAGAAGAGATCTAATTGTTAAAGAGGAACTGTCTATCATGCTGGAGGGTTGCCAAACGGCTAAAGAACGTTGGGGAGGTGTATCAGAAATTATTGATCGCTGGCTCAACGAGCGTCAGGAGCTGATCGTCCTTTACTGCTCCATCAATGGAATGGATCAATTTGATGATGACAAGCGTCCGGTAGTCAGTAAATTAAAGGAACTGTGCCAGATTCTGGTGGATTATGCGTCAGCTGGTCACTTTGAGGTTTACGAACAGTTGATTCAGGAAGCCCGGGAATTTAATGATGGGGGCGTTGAACTGGCTCATACGGTGCTGCCAAAGCTTGAAGAGAATACCTCAAGATGTTTGAAATTTAATGACAGTTGTGAATCAATCAGCTCTTTGCAGAAACTTCAGGGCGCTGTATCGGAATTAGGTGAAACGCTGGCAGAGCGGTTCAGTCTTGAAGATAAAATGATAGAAACTCTGCATGAATCTCACCGGGAAAGGCTCACGGGATCATGATGTTCAGGTCAGGTGAGGACAAACTGTATTCAGACCATACAGTCGTTTTGTCCTCATTTCATTTTTAACTGCTTTTGTTCACATCCCTGAGTTCTACCTTGAAAATAATTGCTTCATTAGGTCCGATGATTCCGGGAATACCACTGGAGCCGTAGGCCAGAGTCGAGGGAATAAAAAACTCCCAGGTGGAACCTTCAGGCATTTTCTGTATTCCTTCTGTCCAGCCCGCGATAACCCGGTTTAACTGGAAAGTGGCGGGTTGGTTTCGAGTGTATGAGCTTTCGAAAAGGGTTCCGTCTATCCGGCGGCCTTCATAGTGAACGGTTACATGATCAGTAAGGGATGGCTTGATGCCAGTACCTTTTGTCAGTACCCGGTACTGCAAACCGCTCTCCAGCACAACAATGCCTGGTTTTTTGCTGTTTTCTGTCATAAAAAGCTGGCTTTTTTCCAGGCTCTCCTGCGCTGCTGCCTGGTACTGAAGCTGTTCAAGGTTTCTCTTTTGCACCTGCGCTAAATCTATAAAATAGGTGACTTCATCCTGTGACAGCTGTAAAACCTGGTTGCCAAGATTATCCTCTACCCCCTGGATAACGGCGTTAACATTGATCCCATCAAATTGTTTCAGTTGCTCTGCCATGGATACTCCGAGGCTATAGCTTAATTTGTCATTGTCTGTTTCCAGAGCGGCAAATGAACACAGTGAGTAAGAGAGCAGGGTAATGCTGGCAAGCGTTTTGAAGATCATATTTACACTCTTTCTGATAGATTTGTATCCTGCGTTTTGGCACAGTCTTTTCAGTACAGGTAACTCTGAGCCCTATCATTTAGTAAATTGGTTTTTTTGGCAACCCCGGACGAAGGTTGTGTAATGAAAAAGTGCCTTATTTGAAGTGTTTTTCGAGGTAATGAATATGAAAAATAAACGTCCTCTTCTATCTATCTGTTGTAGGAGAATGTGATTTAATTAGCAAAAAAACAGAGAGAAAGCTAAAAAAAAATTTGCAGATGACGAATAAGCACTCTATGTTGGAATTAAAACTGGATATAAATTATTCAGTTTTTATTACGATGTACTAACTACTAGTAGATTGGTTAAATTAAAACGAGGGACGACCCAATGCCTGCAACAAGGAAGACTGCAGCTAAAAAAAGCACTGTCAGGAAGGCTGCTGCTAAAAAAGCTCCTGCTAAAAAAACCACTGCCAGCAAGACTGTTAAAAAGGTCGACATGGTGAAAAAGTGGGAAAAAGAAATCGACGCACTGAAGAAAAAGCTGGAAAAAGCCAAAGAAGCCTTGAAAAAGGCCAAGGCCAGTGCCAAGAAAGCCACTGCTAAAAAAAGCACTGCTAAAAAAGCCACTGCCAAGAAAAAGGTAGAGGTAAAGAAGAAAACTACTGAGAAGAAAGCCACCGTCAAAAAGGCGGCAGCCAAGAAAAAGACAGTAACCAAGAAAAAAGTGGCTGTTAAGAAGAAACCTGCCACTAAAAAGAAAGTAGCTGCCAAGAAAAAGCCAGCAGCCAAAAAGGCAGTTGTGGCTAAGAAGAAGCCTGTAGCTAAAAAGAAAGTGGTAGCCAAGAAAAAGCCAGCAGCCAAAAAAGTAGCTGCCAAGCGGAAGGCTCCAGCCAGAAAAGCAGCTGCAAAAAAGTCCCCTGCTAAGAAGAAGTAATATAACTGATAACTCTAAGCCTTAAAGGGGGAATTATATTCCCCCTTATTATTTTTGTATCTTCACTCTTTTCTCCTCTCTAGATATTCGATTACTCTGAGTTTACTGTCCATATTGAAAGTCAGTTGTCTTTTAATCTCCTCAAGCCCGATACCTCAGTGAAAGCAGTGATCAGAAAAGAACGCAAAAAACTGCGGCTGGGACAAGGGCTGCATGATAAAAGTACCCGGATTGATAGGTTTTGGATCTTTGCTCTGATTTGAAATGAGTCTGAACGATAGCTATTACGGTAACAGCATTCATAAACGCTATTTTATTGAAATAAGTATCGGGAACTAAAAGCTGCAAATACAGTCTGAACAGAATAAAACAAAAGGGTCTGAACATGATTGATGGGATCAACCCTTTCAAGGTCCAAACAAACAGCCCGGAAGCAGAAAAATGTTCTGTCTGCCTGATGGCCTTCGGCAGAGATGTGGCTACTCTTATCACTAGTGTATGTAGACACACCTTTCACTCTGATTGCCTTAAAAATTCCCTCATTGCACAAAAACAATTCGCAAATAGGACTACCTGTCCACTGTGTAGAACTGATTTGTCGAGTTTGGCAAAAGTATTAGTCAGTTCAGCTACCCCGGGCCAAGGGGGGCATGGGCAAGGCAGGCCTGACTCCTTACCCCAGCGGGATATCAACCAGAATGCTCTTGTTTATGCAGATCGCCAAAGGGAGCATGAAAGGGAACGCGCAAGGGAGCGCTACCAACATGACCCTGCTTATGCACAGTACCAGAGGAGTCGACAAAGTACATACCAAGCGGCGCATTACCAAAGAGATTCTGTTTACGCCGAGCGTCAAAGGGCGCGCAAAAGGGAGCGGCAAAGGGCACGTTATCGGAATGATCCCGCTTACGCAGAGCGCCAAAGGGAACGTCAACGGGAATATAGGCAGCGCCAAAGGGAGCGTTACCAGAATGACCCTGTTTACGCAGAGCGCCAAAGGGAACGTCAAAGGGAGTACAGGCAGCGCCAAAGGGAGCGTTACCATAATGATCCTGCTTACGCAGAGCACATGAGGGAGTATCAAAGGGAACGTCAAAGGGCGCGCAGGGAGACAAACCAGAGAGTCAATCAATTGCAATCGGTTGAAACGGTAAATCCTATAGCAACAAGGGTGCTGAACACGAATCAAACGAACGAAAGCACTAATTAATCCTTTCCTACCGGTCATCGACTCTTGGGAGTTACTATAGATAAATTGAACAAGGTGTTTAAGATTCGGCTTTTGTTCAAAGAATTTTTTGCCTTCTCTGAGCTGGCGGTTTATACCGTCACCCAGTCTTTGCTGCTTCGATGATATCCTCTTGCAGGTAGCAGTATGTTTTTTCCGGCGTCACGATAGGCCTCTCCTTTATTATTGGTCTGATCGGTCGTCCACAATTAGACCATGTCAATGATCACATTGAATTCCATCAGCCTTTTAAGGTCTGGCAAGCTCCTTCTGGAGAATGCATCAACAATCATCCATTCCGGTCAGCACGTTGGCCTTGTGGGTGCTAATGGGTGCGGCAAATCAAGCCTGCTTGCGTTGCTTACCGGAGATTTGCAACCTGATAAAGGTGAACTCGCGTTTGATAAGGGCCGTGGACTGGCACATATGGCTCAGGAAATTGATGTCCTGGACCGTAATGCCGTGGGCTATGTATTGGATGGTGATATTGAGCTGCGCCGGATAGAGCAGGCGATTGCTGAGGCAGAAGCCGCAGGAAAGCACGAAAAACTGGCCGATCTCCATGAGCAACTGCTGAGTGCCGATGGTTATACAGCCCGTTCCCGGGCAGAACAGTTGTTGCATGGACTGGGCTTTAATCATCAGGTACTGAAAAAAAATGTCCGCGACTTTTCCGGTGGATGGCGTATGCGCCTGAATCTGGCCAAGACCTTGATGTGCCCGTCAGACATTATGTTACTGGATGAACCCACCAACCATTTGGATCTTGATGCCATTGTCTGGCTGGAAAACTTTCTCAAACGATACCCGGGAACATTGCTGGTTATTTCCCATGACCGGGATTTCCTCGATGCCATTACGGATCACACACTCCATATAGAACATCAGACACTGTTCCAGTACCGTGGCAACTATTCAGCTTTTGAGCACCTGCGCGCACAGCGACTGCAACAGCAGCAGGCGGCCTTTGAGAAGCAGCAGAAACTGCGGGCTCATATGGAAAAATTTGTTGAACGTTTCAGGGCCAAGGCGACCAAAGCCAAGCAGGCTCAAAGTCGCCTGAAGGCGCTGGCAAGGCTGGAAGATATTTCAGCGGCCCATGTGGATTCACCGTTCTCTTTTGCCTTTCCGGAAGCCGATAAGATGTCTGCACCGTTACTGGTACTGGATACAGCTGAACTCGGTTATGGTGATAAGCCGTTATTAAAACTCAGCATCAATATTCAACCAGGCAGCCGTATCGGGCTGCTTGGTGCGAATGGCGCTGGCAAGTCAACCCTGATCAGAACACTTGCCGGGGAATTGCCACTGATTTCGGGCAAGGTTCATCTGGGAGAGCACTTAAGCATTGGCTACTTCGCACAGCACCAGCTGGAGAGTCTGGATTTCAATGCCAGCCCTTTGCTTCATCTGCAAAGGCTCTCGCCGGAGGCCAAAGAGCAGACGTTGAGAAACTTTCTTGGCGGGTTTGGTTTTCATGGGGATAAGGCCCTGGAGTCGATTCAGGGGTTTTCCGGTGGTGAGAAAGCGAGGCTGGCCCTGGCAATCATTGGCTGGCAGAAGCCAAACCTGTTGCTGCTTGATGAGCCAACCAACCATCTTGATCTCGATATGCGTCTGGCCCTGACCATGGCCTTACAGTCATTTGAGGGGGCAGTGATTCTGGTTTCCCACGACCGTAACCTGATTCGCAGCACCACCGATGAGCTTTATCTGGTTCATGATGGCCGGATGGAAGAGTATTCAGGTGATCTTGATGACTACAGCCAATGGCTGGTTCATCTTCGCTCTAAGGAACGTAATGAATCCCGCAGCGCCAGAAGCGAAGAGAGTGGCGGGGAACTGGTCGGCTCTTCACAACAAAACGCACAACAGAAGAAAGACATACGACGCCATGAGGCTGAAAGGCGAAAAGCACTAAGGCCGTTGAAGCAAAAAGCGGAGCAACTGGAAAGTCAGCTGGAGGACCTGCAATCGTCCCTTGAACAGGTTGAAGAACGGCTCTCTGACCCTTTGATATACGAAGAAACCGCCAAAGAAAAACTGAAAGAGCTACTAAGCCGACAAACCGCACTTAAACAGCAGGCCCTGGAAACAGAAGAAGCATGGATGGAAGCCCTGGAAGCCATCGAAAACGCCGAAACCAACGGATAAAATTGTGGGGCATGGATGCCCCATAATTTTACGCGACAGCTTCCTGCTCGCTGGCTTCTTCCTCTGTTACGATATCCAGCTTACCCAAAAGAGCGCTCACACGGTCACCCCATGCGCTGAGTTCCTGCTTTAGCTGGATATTTTCTTCTTCAAGGCGGGTATTAGCAGACCTGAGGTCTTCTACTTCCATTCTTGACAGTTCCAGTTTGTCAATCAGGTTCTGGAGTCTTGATTCAAGCTGGCCTAGGGATTCAATAGACATAACGACATTTGCACCGAGAGGTCTGTGAAAAGTATTTAATAGTTTGCACTATTGCGGAAAGTTACGATAGCACGTTTTTATCGGTTTTGATCACAAGAGTTTACCGCTATTAAGAATACTTCAGTAAAGCCTGACTATACTAGGTTTAATTCAAGATAATCGTTGAATTTATCGGTAGTTGAATTTATCGGTATCCGTACCATGCATTTTAAAGCAGAGCAATCTGTTGCCTTGTGGGCCCATTCCGAATGAAGCTTCATTGCAGGATAGTCCTTCATAGGAAGACAAGTACCCAGAAGCCTGTCGCTTCGGGAGTTCCAAATGAGCAAGACTTCTCAGCCCTGTGCCAGAATTATTTCAGCCTTGAATGTTGAAGATGAGGCGATTCGGGCTTTCTATATTTCCCTGATCAACAACCAAAGTGTTGATGAATACATCAATGAACGACACCTGCACTTTTGCTCACGACAGGTTGAAGGTTACTTTTTGAGCCATGTCCTGGCGTTGACCGAACTGGCTTTGGAATTGCCTGTCGTCAGGACCTGATGGCCCGGAGTTTGCCAGGCAATGGTCAGACATCAAGCCCGGATAAGCTGACAAAAAAAAATGAAGACGATAAACTGCCTGCAATTTCTGCTGCTCTCGTCGTGTGAGAGCGCTCTTTAATGAATGAATAATAAGCCTGAAGCGCCATAGTGAACAACCTTAAGTAAAGTTAAGCGGATTGGGAATTTGCTATGGCCAGGAAAGGGATACAGGAAGTTTATGCCTGAGTTGATTCCTGCCGATTCGGTTGGTCTCGTAGTGCCCATTGCGATACCGTTTGATCAGCCCCTGTCGTTGAACTGTGGCGAACAGCTGGAAAAGTTTCAGCTAATGGTTGAAACCTATGGTGAGCTGAATCAGTCCCGCTCCAATGGGGTACTGATCTGTCACGCCCTCAGTGGTCACCATCATGCGGCAGGCTATCACAGCATGGCAGATCGCAAGCCCGGCTGGTGGGATAACTTTATAGGCCCGGGAAAGCCAATCGATACCCGCCGGTTCTTTGTTGTCGCTCTCAATAACCTTGGGGGGTGCCACGGCAGTACGGGCCCAACCAGTATTAACCCCAAAACCGGCAAACCTTATGGGCCAGACTTTCCGGTGGTCACTGTCGCAGACTGGGTTAACAGCCAGGTCATGCTGGCTGACTATCTGGGTATTTCCCAATGGGCTGCGGTGATCGGTGGGAGCCTGGGCGGGATGCAGGCACTGCAATGGAGCATTGCCTATCCCGAAAGACTTCGCCATGCCGTTATCATTGCTTCTGCGGCCAGACTGTCGGCCCAGAATATTGCCTTTAATGAAGTAGCCCGGCAGGCCATCATGTCCGATGATCAGTTTGCCGGTGGTCGTTACCTGGAAGCGAACAACATTCCCCGCAAGGGGTTGGGGCTTGCCCGCATGGTGGGGCATATCACTTATCTGTCTGATGATGCCATGGGGGCCAAGTTTGGTCGTGAGCTGAAAAATGACGGCTTCAGTTACGATTACAATGTTGAGTTCCAGATAGAAAGTTATCTTCGTTATCAGGGTGAGAGTTTTTCCGGCAGCTTTGATGCCAACACCTATCTGTTAATGACCCGGGCACTGGATTACTTTGATCCGGCCAGTGACTATGACAACAGCCTGCCAGATGCGCTCAGCAGGGCAACCGCCAGATTTTTCCTTGCTTCATTCTCAACCGACTGGCGTTTCTCGCCCGAGCGTTCAAGAGAGATGGTCGATGCACTGATGAAGGTGGATAAGGATGTGACGTATCTTGAAGTGGATGCTCCCCAGGGGCACGATGCTTTTCTGATGGATATTCCCCGCTACGTGCGAGGTTTGTCGGCCTATTTGCATCGGGTAGCGGAGGAGTGCTCATGAGCCGGGGGGATTTTGAGATTATCAGGAACTGGGTTGCCCCGGGCAGCCGGATTCTCGACCTGGCCTGTGGTGATGGACAGCTGTTGCACGAGCTTCAACGAGAGAAGCAGGTCAGTGGCTATGGTCTGGAAATTAATGCCCAGGATATTGAAGCCTGCATTGAGCGGGGGGTAAACGTTATTGAACAGAACCTGGATCGCGGGCTGGGTAACTTCAGGGATGGTAGCTTCGATACCGTGATTATGACCCAGGCACTTCAGGTGATGCACTTCCCACACCTTGTGCTGGAGGAGATGCTCAGGGTTGGACGGGAATGCATTGTCACTTTTCCTAACTTCGGCCACTGGCGCTGCCGCCTCTATCTTGCCGCCTATGGTCGCATGCCGGTCTTGAAGTTTATGCCTTATACCTGGTATGACACCCCCAATATTCACTTTTGTACCTTCAGGGACTTTGAGGCACTGTGCCGGGAGAAAAATTACCGGGTGTTGAACCGAATGGTGGTGGATCAATCGTATAAAAGCGGCCTGGCGGGGCGTGTCTGGCCAAATCTGATGGGTGAAGTGGCTATTTATCACTTGGAAAAAGATTTAAGTGCTTCTTGATTTGCCAGATATAGCAGTGCTTTCAAGATAAGCACTCACTCACCGCCTCGCTGTAAATTCTTATTTGCGCCCACTTTTGCGCCCTCTTTCTGTCGGGCTGGTAGCGAATTAAACGGGCATCTATCCGGCTGTTACCTTTCAACCAACCACTTAAAATTCTCGCGTCTTGCTCGTGGCTCCGGTTTCCATCATTCGCCCGGTGCCTTGGAGGTGGGCCAGAATCCTGACCGTCAACAACGATGTTGACCGTAAAATCTTCACCTGCTTTCAGGTTGTGTCTATTCCTCCTTTCGCTTTAGCCATGGGCCAGAATCCTGACCGATCCATAATCATGGTCTATGCTTTTCCCAGGGTGCGGGCTCTAACAGGCTGCACGATGAATGCACCCTTGCTCCCTTGTTGCTCTGGTGGCAAGGGGCCCTATCAAGATTCCCCACAGATTTTCCTGTGTTGCCTTTCATCGCCTATAGGTAAAGCACAGAAATTCCTGTGATCCCACATCAGTGTGGGAATTAAAAAACAGGCAGGGTAGCTACCCCCTAAAACCCTCCTTAAATCAAATTCGTACTTTTAGGGGGTTTTGGGGGTGTACTACCCTGCGTGTTTTCTGCTTACTCTTCCTCGTCAGAAATACATGCCGGGTTGATGTGATAGGTCACGACTGGTCGGCCTTGCCCTTTCTTCACTTCCTCCCTGTAGAGATAGCCGTGAAGCTCCAGCCAGTTCAATGTCAACATATGTCAACAGGTAGGCTCTCCATCCACTAGCATGAAGCCTTAGCATTACTTAACCTTTTCCCTTGGCTGACTGCTTTTGGCTTCTATTCTACAGACTGAACTTTTCTAAACCGGCCGTATGGTTTCAGGGTGCTTCTGCTGGTGGCTTGCCGGTGCGCAATAGTGCGAACTGCGCACCTTGCTTATTGTTTCGTGTGAAGCTTGTCGAAAGGGGTGAACGAAATGATCACCCCTTCAAGTCTTTTGGTTCCTGCGTATCCTGCGTAGCTTGCAGGTAGAGAAACACTGTGTCCGATCTGGAGTTTTCTGGAGTGGTGTGAATTGAGATACCTACAAAACGGAAGCTATCTATCCGTTATGGATTGATTGCCCTGGCTTCAATCTGCCTCAATCCGGGTAGATTGGCCTTGCTGAAAGATGTGCGGTTTTCTCGTCGATCCGGTTTGTTGAGGTGCCTCTGATTTTGGAGGGACTGTTACGCCTTTGCTGGTGGGCAGATACAAAAAACCGGACTTATCGCCCGGTTAAGCATCCTGCTTGCTCGGTGGGTTAAGGTACTGCCAGCGAATCAGAATCGTCCTCAAGGCTGTTTAACAGGGCTTCAAGGTCGTCCTCATAAGTGCCGCCTTGCTGGTCATCCAGCCCGAAAGCCTGCCTTTCCAGCTTGATCGCTTTCGCCAGTACGTCAATGCCTGCGTTCAGGCTGCGCGTAAATGCGACGTGGTTATCATCAGTTAGCGTTACCGTCATCAGGTAGCCACTGATCCGTGTCGAAAGCTCCCGGTATTCAGCAACATTCGCCCGGTGTGACATAACAAGCTGTGTTGCCTCGTCACTGGCTCTCTCGATAATTTCCTGCTCTGTTGTGCGCGCTTCTGAATGCGTGCCTGTGGTGCGTGCATCTGCGGTCAGAAGCTTGTTGCTGGTGGCCTGCTTAACTTTACTGGTCAGGTCTCGCTGCCAGTCGTTGCGCCTTGCCCGGCTTCTGACCGATGACTCTTTGGTGTTGTGCCTGGTGGCAATCATGCGGATAGACAGAACGCCTGCCCTGTAATCTTCCTCGATGGCCTCCCAGTCTGGTTTTGCTCTGTTGCTCATTGCTGCCATTCTCCCGGCGTGGTTAGCCTCAAGCCTATTGTATCCTGTTCAAGCCCGTTCAGTTAAACGGCTCAAGTGCTCACTGTCTTCGGTACACTCAATGGTAAGCCTTCTCAGGTTCTCCATAAGCTCGTCTAACTCGATTGCCCTTACAAGGTCTTCTCTTGTGCCTGTTATTCTATGCGCTCTGAGGTAGTACCCTGCGGCAAACTCAAGCCGCTTTCTCAGTCCCTCAATCTCAATCACTGCTACGTCGAGTACCTGGTTATCCATTATGTTCTACGCTCTGATGATGGTCGTCTTGGTTTATGCCCAACACTTCATAGACTTCTTCAATTCCCCTGATCGCGTTTGCCCTGGCTAACCGGGTATCACCATCAACAAGGTTTATAATGATGTTGTTCATTCTGGTGGCTGCGTACAGTAGCGTTATCTTGTAGCGGGAGATTTCTTTGTCTTTGTCGTCTTTGCTGGTCATTGGTGATTCACTCCAAGTTGATAAAGGGCTGGTGCCTGCTAAAACATCCAGCCTATCTGCCCATCGGCTTCTAATTGTGTGTTGCTGGTGGCTTTGCCTCCCGGTATTACTCTCCATTGCTTCCGGGCTTCCTTGGCTCTGGTGTCTGCTTCCTGTTGGAGCAAGGCCCAGTAGTAAAGAATCTCGTCCTCTGTCAGCTCTTCAATGTTGAAGCGGCCACGTTCCGGCGTTCGCCCTTGGCAAGTAATCAGATCAAAGTTCCCCCGTCCTTCTTTCTGATCTGGAATCATTGGCTTATCCCCTGTGCTTTCCTGTGTTGCTCGGTTATGCGCTTGAGTTCTTCCTTTGATATTTCCTGCTTGGCTGTGCCTGCCTTCGCCTTTATCGACTGCTCAAGCTTGTTGATGTTTTCAGCTTGACCACTTTCGACCGCGCGCATACTTAAAGCCTCTGAATCAGTCTTTTCAAGACTGCTTAAAGATATGCCTATGGCAGATTCTAAGAAGTTCCCCGTTTGCCGTACCAGTGAACCGTCTAAAATTGCCGTTTTCGCCCCGTTTGCCGTACCACAAATTGAGTTTTCAGCATCGGATTTCGATTTATCGCCCCGTTTGCCGTACCAGTCGTGCCCCGTTTGCCGTACTTGTGAATTTTCGGAATCCCTTTTTCTGCGCTTGGTACTGGTGGCTTTTACATACTTGGCTTTTTCGGTTCGCCAGTTGCCCGGTGGCGCGACTGTTGAAGGTATGTCCAGCTTGCCCCCACATTCATCAATGGCAAAAAAGGTAAAGCCATACAGGTTGGGTAAGTCCTTTCTTAACCTGGCTCCCTGCCTTGTAAGAATGATGAACTCAAAATAGAGGAGTTCATCAACTGCGCTCTGTAGGGTTTCCTTGCTTGGAATGTACTCCTTGACCATTGAATGAGTGGCGCATAGATCACCATTGTTCAAGCCTGTTTTTCCCCAACGTAGCTGACCAAGTAGCGCGTTAAACAGCTTGTGTCCTGTGTTGCTCAGACGTTTAAAGTTGGGGTGTTGTAATACATCAGTAGGGATAGCAATGAACGAACCTTTCTCTCTGCGCCCCTTTGTTTTGGCTCTGCTTCTGCTCATTGCGCGGCCTCCTCCCGAACCTCAAAGCAATCTAAGACAGCCTCGGCTTTTGCCCTAGCTGCACTGGGGCTGGCTGCCGGTTTCATGGCAAGCTTCATACCGTCTGAGTCGATGACAGCAATAAAGCCCGCCGGTCTGGTATCAATCTCTATCCAGTGGAAACAACCTGCTGATTCAAAGCTGGCCAATCCATGGGGGTTGGTGTTGAATTTCCAATTCAGTCGCATTGCTCGCCCTCCGGATCCACCAGCTCAAGACACATCTTTCTTAAGGCTCGCTCGGTCTTGTTGTACCGGCTAATGTCCCACAGCTTTTGATTTTGAAACTCGGCAATACCCTGTAGTCTTGGGTCGTTCGTGTAGGACTCGGCCTCTGCTCTGGCAATGCCTACCAGAACAAGAGCCTCTGTCAGCGCTTCTAGCCGCTTCTTTCGTTGCTTGCTGTCCATTGCTTGCCCTCACTCCGTCCAGTCGTTCAGGTAGTCCAGTCCACCAGCATCGGGAATCAATGGCTCAAGCGTTTTGCTGACCTGCCACAATGCTTTATCAATCGCACGACAGGCCGCTAATGTTTGCTGCTCCTGCTGGCTTAATGGTTTGCTGGTGGCTTCAATGCGTTGGGTTACTTGCCGGTGTGCCTTCCTGATCTGCGCGATTGCTGCCAGTGGATCGGATACAGCCAGGCTTTTTAGTTCTTCAGAGTAAACAGGCTGTGTGCTTGCTGGTGCGGGCTTAGCGGTCTGTAATGCGTTCATTACTGAGCCCTCCTTGCTGGTGTCCAGGTGCAGACAACAGCGTTCAGGCTGGCAGCAATGGCGCTTACGGCTTTGAATGTGGGGGCGGTAATGGCCTTGTACTGCTGTACTCGACAATCGCTTAGACGGGCGGTATTGCTTTTTAAAATGGCAATGCGACAGGTGATAGCCATAGGGTAAGCTCCTTGTATTGGAGCCACCAAGCGAAAGACCAATTTCGGGATTGGTGGCTGAGTTGTCAGGATTGGTCTTACCGGCATACAAGGAAACCGGCGCATTCGAAAATGCTCCCAACAACCCAGCCATAAAGCGGGGGTGTTGCTGTGAACGCACACAAAAAAACCGCTGTTGGCGGTTGTGCGCCTTGTATGTTTTCCGGAGACCAATCCGGGCTACAGATTTTGCTGTAACGGTTGAAGCATAGTTCCAACTTCCCCCGCTTGGCAAGTGTTTTGATAAGAGTGTCATTGTTGATTGCCCGGTGACAGGTGTTGTTTATGGTGGCTTCCTTGCCGGTGCTGGTGGTCAGATACCGTCTAACGCCTTACAACCAAGAGCGTGTATCTTCTTCAGTACATTGCTCTTTCTGGCTTTGAGTTTGTGCCATTCTTGCGCCAGTGGTTCTGTGGCCTCACATCTTGGGCAATGCTCTATCTTCAGATCCCGGCAAGTCTGCCGGTTGTCTACTGTGATCTGCTCGCATTCGCTACGCGGTGGAAACTCGGCTTTCAGTTCTGATAACTCGGTCTGAATTTCTGCGTACTCCTGACAAAGGTGAAGGGCTTTTTTTTCCGGTGTCACTTGGACAACCATTGATACTGTTTTCATGGTCTTAAATATCCTGGGTACTGTTGTGTTTTGCGTGTGCTGGTTTGTGTGTTTTGGTGGATAGCCCCGGTTCGCTGGCAATCTCCTTAGTGTGACAAGTCACGTTTTGAATTTATTGCAGGTAGTCCCGGTTGCTGGTAATAAATCCGTTTTGGATAGACTGGGGATAGCTCCCCTCAGTGTTGAGGCTGCTAACCGGCCTTTGGTGCTGGCTCTGCCTCTGGAAACTGATCCACCAGCATTTGAGCAAGGTCCGGGGCGATTGGCTCCAGGTGTTTTCTGTGTCGCCAGTGGTTCAACAAGATCAGTGCGGCTTTTGCTGACTGCCGATCCCTCAGCCAATAGCGCTTGTAGTTGGACTTCTTGCCTGACTCGTTAATGTACGGGTCCGGGCATCGCGCTAACGTAATTCCGTGTTTATTGAGGTTGGATACATAGGTGTTCAGGCAGCTTGTCCAAAACATGCCGGGCATGTGTTGAAACTTATAACCTTGAAAGGGGCTGGCTATCTCAATCTGCCTTAAGCCTTTTGCGCCTGCTTCCAGCAATGCGTAAACAAAGTTGGCTATGCTCTGTTGGTCGTTCATAATGACGGGGTTCCCTTTTGGTGATTGTCCGGGCTTTCAGTGGCGACTGATTGCCCTTTGCTTTCCTCCTTGATCGTTTTATTAAGCTGCTGCCATTTCTCGCTTTGCTTCCCACTGCTCAAGCTCTGACTCAAGCCAGCGTACACAGCGTTTTCCAAGCTGTCGGCCTTTTGGAAACTTAAGTTCTTCGTCGTTGATCCAGCTATACAGAGTTGTATTGCCGATTGCGTAGCGGCTCATTACCTGGGCGCGTGAAAGGTATTTGGCGGGGGTGGTGCTGTGGGGCATAACTGATACCTATATAGTCCTGTTGAGGTGGTCAGGTATCAGTATTTCTTTATTGGTACTATGTGTCAGATGTCGATATGGGGATTTAAATATCTGCTGTTATTATTTCTTTAAGGTACTCGGTTAGCCGATCTAAGTTTGAATCGCATTTAGTATAAAATTCAATCACATCGTCGGTTATTTCTTTGCGTAGTTTGATGTAAGTGGCTTTATACGTTTGCTCTTTATCCTGCTGCCCTAAGTATTCGGACAGTCGCCAGCATGCATCTTCAATAGTTGAGCCTTTTTGCCTAACTGACCAAGCGATGATGACGGCAATAATTCTATCTCTTTGCTCCCTGCCTGCTCGCTCTTTCATCTTTTGGGGTGTCGGCCTTCCCCCGCCCGATCTTGGAAGCTTTAAGTTGAATGCTTCGTCAGGACTGGCCCCGTTAAGCAATCTCTTTAAGCATCTGGCTAAATACTTAAGAGATTCACTATGGTGTGAGTAGTCATTTCCATTATCCTCACACACCAAATCGCTAACGATATTATCTAGCGCGGATTGGAGTATTTGATAACTACATTCAGCACTGCCAGATTCCGCACCCAAAAGCGTGTAGTAGCTATTGAGTCGCTGCTCAGCATGGACAGCTTCTTTAAAATTGACCTCGTATTCGCTTTCAGTATCACCCTTGTGAAGCTTTAAATAACTTCTCTCAAGTCTTTGCTGTTCTTCTGCTGACATTGGGCAAAGCTCGATAGCCTTATCTTTGTCACCAAAAATACTACGAAGCACTCTCCTGGCTTGATCTTCATTCATTCTTGACCGCCCCACACAATCCCCGGAATTAATCAGCCAGCCAAGGCAGGCGGGAACCTGCTTTTTCGGGAGCTACCCTAGACCGGCTTAACCTTTGCGGCTTATCGCCCTGTATTACTGGTTGCTGTGTCGCTGCCGGTACTCTTCCAGATCCACCAGCTTTGATTCCTTACCATCCAGAATCCTTCCAAGAAAAGCGTCGTATTGCTTTATGGCTTCGCGCTTCTCTGGCAATCGGTCTGAATGGTCGTAATGCTTGCTCTCGATGCTTCCATCTTCCCGGCTCTGTATCAGGTATCGCTGTTCCTTTGGTACTCGGCATTCAATCAGCAAGTTGGTAGCAGTCGTGCGTATGTCTTTAGGTACAAAGTATTCCGGTGCTGTCTGGCCGTTAGCCGTGGCTTCTGCTTCAAGTGCCCGGCAATAGTCTTGTATCCGGTTGGCAAGAGTGGAAACCCTTACAGGTGCTTTCCCGGTAGCAGAAAAAGGCCATTCAAAGCTGCCTGATACTTCCCGCACTTCCTCAAGTATTTCTATTGCCCTGGCTGTTAGCGGCATCACTCGCTTTTTCGGGGTTGGGTTTTTGCCTTTCCACTCAATGAAAGTAAACGTGCGCTGATTGAAGTCAAAGTCTGACCACTTACAGCGTAAAAGCTGCTCTGGCCTGTTACCGCCAACAGCCAACATAAACCGTATGAGCAAGATAAACACAGGCCCGGTATTGGGTAGCAGTGTTGGAAACTCATGCCACAATCTGCGCACTTCTTCATGCGAAAGGTAGCGTTCTCTGACTCGCTCAAAGTCTGCCTGTCTTGGTACTGCTGATACAGGGTTGTACTCAATACAGAACCGTTTGCCGTGTAGGACTTGCTCTCTTGGGTCGTTGTCTGCCTTGATGCCAAACTCAAAGGCCGTGTGAAGATGACTTCTCACCCGGTTACAGGCGGTGGTAATCCCTTTTTCAATCAGTCGTCGGATAATGCTTATAATGTCATCAACGGTAATATTTCTCGCTTTCTCGTTGGCAAGCTCTGGAAATGGCTTGAGTACATACCTTTCAAGGGATCGCTCAACCTGATCGGCGGTCTTTCTCTCTTTCCGGTGTAAGCTGGCAACATAGCCGTTACACAAGTCTGTCAGTGTTCCCTGTAAAGCTTCAATCTCCTGCCGTTGCTTTTCTTCTGCTTGCTTCCTTTCCTGCTCACGGTTGCGAGTTTCCAGGTAGGCTTTAAGATCGCCCCCACACTCCCGGCGCAATCTCGCCATATCCTGCGCTTTATCCCGGCATTCAGCCAGCTTGTAGCCGTGTCCGTCTCTGGTCTTCTTGTACTGCCCTATCTTGATCTTGCTGTCTTTGCCTGCGTGCTTGTATCGATAATAAGCTTCAATCATTCCGCTGCTGCGCTTTTCAAATAACAACGCTCCATCACCACGGCCACCCACGTTCTCACTGAGCTTGTACTTAATATTGTTTAGCTGTGCTGGTGTTAGCTTTGCCATTTGCGCCCTCCTTTGTTTTGCCTGCGCCCTCTTTCGGCAAATTTGCGCCCACTTTTGCGCCCTCTTTCTATCGGTATAAAGCAATATATTAAAGAATAGTACGGAATTATAAAGGAATAAGAAACAGTGTAACTTACTGATTTATGGTTGATAAGGGGATTATTCGGAATGGTGGCGAATTAGACTATTGGTGACTATTTATCACTTGGGAACGATCCTGAAATAACTTCACATTTCTATAGGCGCTGCCCGCCTGCCGCTACCCGAAAAGCCGAAATTGCTTGTGCTTTTGCGGGCAGCGGGTGGCGGGAAGCGGGCGGCGACCTTTTCCAAGACTGTGTAAAATGATGAAGTTATTCTGGAACAAATCAAAAAACCGGAGAATTGCATAATGGCGATGCTGCACAGTATTACGTCAATGACTCAGCGTTGGATGGCATGCCAGGCCCTGGTGGTGTTGGCCGCTGTCGGAATGGTTAATCCGGTGATGGCTGAAAGCCAGATTCCAGAAGCCCGGGTGATGAATCAGGAACCCATTGAGATGGGCAACTACCGGATTTATTTCAGTGCCTTCAACAGTACATTTGTGCCGCCCGGTATTGCAGAGCAATATAGTCTCCGTCGAGGTAGCCGGTACGGTATTGTCAACATTGCCATTCGTGATGTTTCATCCGATGAACTGGGAACCGCAGTCACCGGCAGGGTCAGTGGCCATACCATGAACCTGCTGACTCAGAAAAGCAGTCTGAAGTTTTCTGAGGTCAAAGAAGGCAGTGCGATTTACTATCTGGCCGATTTTAAGTTTTCAGATGAAGAGCTGCTAAAATTTGCCATAGATGTTAAGCCTCAGGGCAGCTCGCGAAGCGAGACACTTCGCTTTGAACAGATTTTTTACCATTAAAATGTCGTCTGTTAGTTCTGTTTGTGTTGCTGGTCAGACATTTTAATCAGGGGTCATGTGTTGAATTGTGAGAAACAGTATGAATGAGGGGATTCGCAAGGTGGTGCTTGCCAGTGGTAATCAGGGCAAGCTGGCGGAGTTTCAAAAGATGTTCGAGCCTCTGGGGATTGTGATGCAGCCCCAGAGTGAGTTTGGTATCGGTTCAACCTGGCCGGAAGCGGAAGAGACGGGCCTGACCTTTATTGAAAATGCCATTATCAAGGCCCGCTATGCTGCCGGAATATCAGGCTTTCCGGTTATTGCCGATGATTCGGGCCTTGAGGTTGATTACCTCAATGGCGAGCCGGGCATCTATTCTGCCCGTTATGCAGGACCCGATGCTTCCGCTGCTGATAATAACCAGAAGCTATTGCATCGATTACAGGGGGTTAAGTCGGCCGAGCGTACCGCACGATTTCACTGTGTGCTGGTTTACCTGCGCCATGAACATGACCCTACCCCGGTCATTGCCCATGGCCAGTGGGAAGGGTATATCATTGAAGAAGCTCTGGGAGAACACGGGTTTGGCTATGATCCCCTGTTTCTGGTGCCCGCAGAGCACTGTACGGCGGCGGAACTGCCTTCAGAGTTAAAGAATCAACTGAGCCACCGGGCCCAGGCATTGCAGCTGTTGGTTGCCCGCCTCAAGGAGAGAAAACACTGAAGTCTGCTTCAGTGCTGTTAACATGCTTAAGCTTCCTCCCCTTAGTCTTTATATTCATGTGCCATGGTGCGTGAAAAAGTGCCCTTATTGTGATTTCAACTCGCACAGGATCACCGGCGATATTCCTGAAGATGCCTACATCAAAGCGTTGCTGCATGATATCGACAACGAATTGGACAGCGTCCAGGGGCGCCCGATCCATTCCATTTTTATTGGCGGTGGCACTCCCAGCCTGCTGACGGCAAACGCTTATCAGCAGCTGTTTAACGGCCTTCAGTCGCGGGTAAGGTTCTCGGATGATATTGAGATCACCATGGAAGCCAACCCCGGTACCTATGAGCACGATCGCTTTCAGGCTTATCTGGAGGCGGGTGTGAACCGTCTTTCATTAGGTGTGCAAAGCTTTCAGGATGAGAAGCTGGCCGCCCTCGGGCGTATTCATTGTGCCGATGAAGCGCGACAGGCCATTGCCGCAATCACCAGCCATGGCTTCAGCAATATCAATATCGATCTGATGCATGGTTTACCGGGGCAATCTCCGGAGGATGCCCTTTACGATCTGAAGCAGGCCATTGACCTTAAGCCAGCGCATATCTCCTGGTATCAGCTGACCATTGAGCCCAATACGGTTTTCTATGCCAAAACACCGGTATTGCCGCCGGATGATACGCTCTGGGATATTCAGGAAGCCGGGCAGGCCATGTTGGCACCAGCGGGGTTCCAACAGTATGAGATTTCTGCCTACAGTCAGCCCGGGCGTCGCTCAAAACATAACCTGAACTACTGGCAGTTTGGTGACTATATCGGTATCGGCGCTGGTGCCCATGGAAAGTTAACCCATGCATCTACCGGGCTGATTTACCGTAACTGGAAAACCCGCATGCCGGCAGATTACCTGGCTGCCGACAGCTATATTTCCCATGCCTTTGAGGCTGGGCGACGGGAGCTGGAAGCCGATGAGCTGCCCATCGAATTTATGATGAATGTACTGCGACTGCATGAAGGCGTCGATGTACAGCTTTATGGTGAGCGAACGGGACAGACATTAAGCAGTATCCACCAGCAACTGAAACTTGCCCGGCAAAAAGCGTTGCTGGAACCTTTAGAGTCGAGGCTCAAGCCTACTCCGACCGGTCGGCTTTTTCTGAATGATTTGCTGGAATTGTTTGCCTGAAATATCCGGGCTAGTATTCAGGCATGGTCAGGTATTGCCGGTTCTGTCGGGCTCGTCTGCCGAAGACATGGAGATATTTATGGTTAAGGTGACGAGCTTTCCGCGATCCGATTTTATCTCTTTTGTCGCCTCTATAAACTTCTTAACACACTTTTGTACATCATCTCTGAATTTACCAATATCCGCAGGGGGCAGGCTGCCAATATTTTTTGTTTGGTATTGACCGGCCAACATATCCAGGCTGCCTTGACTGCTATTAAAGGCCATAGCAGCGTTCCATGTTGATGTTGCTCTCCAGGAGAGTTGTTTATACACATCCAGTAAAGCCTTGCGAAGAGATTGAAGACTTTTGCCAACGTTGATTGTCGCGCACTTAATATGTTCCTCCACTGCTAATTCTATGGTTGGTGCAATATTTTCAGGTGTGTGCAGCACCTTATGGGTTGATTGAATAGTTATTACCGGAGCGTTCGGGCAGTTCGCAGGGAGTTGCCTTTCACAGCTGAGCACAGGAGGTTGAGTCAAAGTTGTAGCAGAGGATCTCTGCCAAAAAGGCTCGAGATTTTTTTTAAATGGCTGGCCAATGGCTAAAACAAATTCTGTATGGCCAGCTCCTTCTTTTATCTTAAATTCAGTTTTTCTTGGGCAAATCCTTTGCTCCATCTCCTGCAACTTATTCTCAAAACCACCGGGCTCCGAAGGCCTGGATCGGTTTGGTAGCTCGCGGCTGCTTATCCTTGCTTTTTGGAAAATGGTTCTGGCGGGGTTTGTTTGGCCTGATGCGGCCGCACGGTTACTGGTATTGGATTCTGCCCTGCCTGATAAGGAATGACTGTCCCGTTGTGAGTTTACCGATGGTTGTCGGGGCTCATAACCGGAATGTGCAAAGATTGAAACTGACGGGGGGGGAAATAGATTGTTTACTGTGGCTACAGACGTTGCCTTGCTGCCATTATTCAAAAGATTTGGCCGGATCCGTGCCGGTTGCGATGACGGTCTGGCCGACTGTTGATCATGCATTGTCTTGCCATGGCTTTTGTAATGGTCGGAGTGAGTCTTGGTTTTTTCCGTCGTTATACTATATGCCGTAAAATCTCTCGGATTTTTCGTTGCGGACTCGTGGTGCCGGGGACTTGCTGGTAGTTGTTTATCTGCCTGAACCTTACTGCATTTTGGCGGTTGATTTGGGCGTCGCTGCCTTGGCATTTCCGTGGCAGAAAAATTCTGCATGGGTCGAAACGGGTTTGGACGAAGCGGATCTGCCATTTTATACACCCATTAAGTGAGTTAATGGGTGTATAGATGTTTATTCCATAAGATAGTTTTAGATCGAGTGGAACCTTCTCCTCAACCTGAAATTGAGAACCGCTATAATTTGTTCGCAGGGTTATATATTGTCATCGACGTTTACCTGTTAACGTTACAGGGCACTATGGGGCAGGTTCCACAGGGCCATCTACCGGATGCGCTTGAACAGCAAGTCCCAAACCCCGTGTCCTAATCGATGGCCACGCTTTTCAAACTTGGTGAGCGGACGAAAATCCGGTCTTGGCGAATAACCGTTTTCTGCGGCCATGTTCTCGAAGCCTTCTGCTGAGTTCATCACTGCCAGCATCTGTTCGGCATAATTTTCCCAGTCAGTGGCCAGGTGAATAATGCCACCAATGTCCAGCTTGGGACGAATAGACTCAATAAAAGCGGGTTGAATCAGGCGGCGTTTATGGTGGCGTTTCTTGTGCCAAGGGTCCGGGAAGTAAATCTGTACCCGTGACAGGCTCCCATCGGGTACGCACTGCTTCAGTACTTCAACCGCATCGTCGCAATAGGTTCTCAGGTTGTGGATGCCTGCCAGACGGGCTTCGTTAAGCAGGCTACCGACACCCGGGCGGTGTACTTCAATACCAATGAACTGCTTATCGCTCTCCTGTGTCGCCATGGTGACCAGGGAATGTCCCATGCCATAGCCAATTTCCAGAACCCGGGGTGCTGCATCCGTAAAGGCATTCAGGAAACCCTCTGTGCCTTGCTCCAGAGTCAGTCCCCAGTCTGGCCAGCACTCATCCCAGCCTCTTTGCTGGCCCGTGGTCATCCGGCCCGCACGGAGCACAAAGCTCTTGATTTGACGCTTGTGGAGCGTTTCCTGTTGTGGGCCATCAGCCTCATCGGCCGGTTTCACATTATCGTTCATGGACATCTGAGTTGGTAGAAAATGATCGGCGTAAGATACTGCTCAGGGCGTAAAATGCAAATTTCAGATGCGGGAATAATTTTTGGCGGCAAAAAAGGTCAATAGCAACCAGCGGCGCAACCCCAGCCAGCGAACACCACTCACACTTCCTCAACAGGCTGATAATGGTTTCTGACCGATGCAATTCCCCCCTATCAACAACCGGGTCGTCATAGCTGAAAACAATAAGCATAAGCTCAAAGGACGGTTCAGATAGACCGGGTGTTAACACACGAATCTTACTCACCTTCTTCGTGATCCTGCTGCCTGTTATGGCCATCAAGCTGGGAGGCTGTCCGAGAATAGCGGGGTCAGAGGATTACACACGAACAGCCTTGATTTGTTGGCTTTTCATTTTCAGGCTGATTGCTGCGTTGTGAACTCGCGGTTTCAGCTCCAACGTCTTTGCGCCCGGCTGCAACTTGAATATCCGGATCAGATCTCAGTCTGTCGCTGAGATATTCATAGATGGAGGGCTCTCGTGAGAGCAGTGGCAGGACAAAGTCCTTGTCATTTTTCAGGGACTTAGTAGCAAATTGCATGACCTCAGGATTTACCTCAATGATTTTTCGCAAGAGGGTTTCATTGTTTTTTACTGTCTTCCCAGCGTGACAATAAGCAAAATAGTTCTTTCTGGTAGCCTCCATAACCACGACAGGGTCATTTTTGAGATCTGTACTGGCATAACTGAGTGAATAACCATCAATTTTAATGGCAAACATTACCAGTGATTTATGATTTCTGAGACGGTCGCTGGCATATTGTAAAAACCTTGCATACTGTTTTATTGCAGACTTGGCTATGTCAATATCATCCTTAAAATCGTTGGAGATATACTTGAATATGTCCACGTTTTGTTGCACGAGGAAAAGCACCAGCTCCCTGTCGTGATCTAAATCAAAGTCCTCACGCAAAAGTCGAATAACAATTTCTGGAAAGTTTTTTTCAATGGCCATGTGAGCTAGCAGTTCCTTTATTATTCTTGCAGCATCATTCGGCTCAAGATGTTTGGTAGCAGCGCTAAAGATTTGGCGAAGTATTGCCTTTTTATTCTTACTTTTAGTTGACTCAAGAGACTTAAGAGGACGATGAACTGTTTTGGCCACTTCAAATAAGTGCCTGTATTGGTCATCCAGATAATCAAGGAACGCACAATCATAATAGCGACTTTTCAACATCAAATGGCGGCCTTCGATTGCATCCAATATCAGGCAATGTTTGAATACCCAGTTATCTATGGAGTCACTCAACCCTTTTTGGCACTTTTTAGCCAGTGTTTCAAAATACCACTTATTTGTATTTTTACCGCGATTAAATTTGTTGATTGTTATATCCATGGAGTTCAGTCCTGACAGAACGGACACCAATTTCACAAAGGTCCCCTGTAATTCTGATGGAGAATCAACCTGAGTGCACTCTATGGTCATTTTTCCTGCGTTTTGATTGAAGCTGATCGCCATTGGCCGTGATTTTCTATCAATCGATGCGCAACGCAGTGTCTGGACCAAAAACCAGAAACGTTTCAATTTACCCTGAAGGTGTATGTTTTCCGGGTGCTGGGAAAAATTATCAGAGATGTCCAGGCGGAGTGTACGGCCCTTGCCTCCCTCAGCCTGTTCCAGCATTGTTATGGTGCAGACGTGCACTCCAATTTTTGCATTAACAAAAGCGGCATCCACCATATTAAGTATGCGTAGCGTTTTTACGCCAAATTTTCTCAGTACCGAGATGCAATGGTGGTTTAATAGTCCGGAAACGCCCTGAGGAAGAATTTCAATCAGCACCATATTTTGGTCAGTTTCATCGAAAATATCTTCGTCAATAAAGGCAATTTTGTTAATTTTTCCCATTCCGGATGCTTCAGCCACCGGGGCGAGTGCCCTAACGAATCGTTGATGAAGCCAGTAAATCAGGTCGTGAACAGAATGGATAGCTTTCATTTTTTTGGGCTGGGTCAGTTTTTGCAATTTATCCCGCAAGGTCTGGCAATCCTTCAGCCATTGTCTGAAATCCCCGGACTCAGTGGTTAATTCCCGGTCGGTGGTCAGCGGCGTGACCACTTTTGAATACAGGTTATCAATGGCATTTTTCAGGCCTGTCCGTTGTTTTTTAAGCGGTGGCAGATCATTGATAAAGGATTGGACTTCAAATGGTGTTGCATCCGATTCAGACGTTTTGGCCAGACCCAAAAAGTGCTTATAACCGGATGCAAACAGTTGCAAATCCTCCTGTAGCAGCTGAATCTCCATGCCAAGCTGTTGTAACAGATCCGATCGCTTTGCTGACATGCTGACTGCCTTACTCCGCCCCGGGCCAAGGCAGCGGCTCAGTATCCGGTCAGGGTGAAAATAGTCCAGTAACCGGTTATTCTGGCGATTCAGCCAGGCAAAACCTTCGTCGACCCGGGTAAAGTTCGGTGGTTCTGCAGCACTGGTTGCGGGTGAGCTGATGGTATCCTGTCCGGAACTGGTGCTGTTGGCCTCCCAGTAGGCAGACTGGTCGCCGGTCTGCAAATAGGCTCCGGGGCTGCCGGAAAAACTGCCGGCTACCAGTGTTACCTGTTGTCCGCTGGCTTGTGTTAATGCCTCAGAATATTGAGAACCCGCCACCAGACAGGGTATACCCGCCTGACACAGGGTGATGGCAACATGATCGGTGGTTCCCCCTTGGCTGAACACACAGCCGCCCAAACGTTGTAAAATCTCCGGTGCCAGCATCCAGTCACTGGCGTGAACGGCAAACAGAATAGCACCGAACGGAATCTGTTCCGCGCTGACCGGTTCGGTGACCTCCAAAGCCACGCCACTGCGGTAACCTTCACTGACCATGATGCCTTCAGCCAGTGGCAGGGAAGGAGCGGCTGCACAGAAACGGGTACTGCCCGGCAGCTGGGTTACTGGTCGGCACTGGAACACGAAGAAATTCCCCCAGACATCCACACCGAACTCTATATCCACCGGGCAATAGAAAATATTTTCCAGCTGTACTGTGTATTCCTGCAGTTTTTGCAATATCTCGTCAGTAAGCCTGATGTCTTTTGCATCGGTGGTTGTCGTAATGCTCTGTTCAGCATACCCCTCTTCGCCGTTGATTTTTTTCAGGACAAACTGTGTGGTAACGTCTCCCGGGGTAAATTCACGATCCGGTTTACTGTTTTCGTCATCGCCGCGCCTGATCCTATAGCGATGGGGGCGGATGCCTGTATTTCCGGAGACGGCCCCCCGCGGTTGCCCCGGTGCAAATTCCACCTGGATGGTATCATCGTTGTCCTGCAACGTTGAGTGGCTGAACACGACGCCCCCCAGATGGCAACGGATGCACTGCTGCAGGACCAGCGCCATGGGTTTTACCTCCCCGCCGGGGCAGACTTCAGGCCGGTAAGCGGACGACAGGACTTGCAGGCAGGTTGTCAGGATATCGCCGCCGCCATGAACCAGGGAATCGAATCGACCGGCCTGGGCATTGCCGAAGCGGTCTTCATCCACGCCGGAACTTCGAACGATACAGGCCCCGTTGGAGGGTTGCCGGAGTGTGAGGTAGCGATCACGAATCTCCCTGGCAACACTGCTATCTTTGACTTGTTGATAAAAATCCTCACTGGCAATAAATCCGGATAACCCCTTTAGCCATTCTGATTGTTGCTGAGCGGGGAGTTCGGTAATGATCGTGCGCAATTGTTCCAGGCTGCATGATTCAAGGCCCCGCTTGTTAATACCCGGCAGAAAAGACAAAAGGCATTTTGCGGGAAAAGGCTCTTGCTCGAGCCTGGCGATGAGTTCTGTGTCAACCACAGTGAAGGGTGGAACCGGGATGTTGGCCTGTTGCATAAGGTGCAAAAACAGTCCCTTGCCGCCTATAGAGGACCGGTTTTTGCTGTCTGTGATGAGAGTAGAGATGGCAGGTGGCAAGTCATGGCTGGCAGGCCGACTATTTTTCGTATCCGACAGTTCGATACCATGGGCGGATAGTGTAGGAAAAGAGCGGTCGGTTGAGTTATCCCCGTCTATCCGCAACCGCTTACACGAATTCTCAGGAGTGACAGAACGGGTGAATGCGGACGATGCGGGACGACCCGGTAGCTGGCCAACTTTGTCCTCAATCAGGCCAAGTGCAGTTTGGGCCACAGCCGGACCTGATCTTGTTGGTTGAATACTATCTTTAGCTTTGATTTCCCGGATTACCATGATTTTTATTATCCTGATTTTGAGAAAAATTTTGGACAAGTACTTATGAAAAAAAGTTTCAACAAATGAACATCAGGATAAAAATCTAAAGTCATCTATAACTATTTCCCGCAAAAGCACAAGCGGTTCCGGCTTTTCGGATAGCGGGAGGCGGGTAGCAGCTGTAGAAATGTGGAAGTTATTTCAGGAAAGTTCCTTAATTAGTGGGTCTAAAGGAATTTTTTCACAAAACTACTGGATTCATTTCCTGTTCGTCATATACGAAAAGAGCCCCTAAAGTCCCGCCCATAACCCCGAGTCCCCCCCCGATAGTAGCCCCGAGAAAACCCACGGCAGCAGGTGCGACAACCCCGGCAGCCGCCGCGACATCAAACCCGCCAATCCCGACAGCAGCGCCGGCAGCAGCGCCGGCAGCAGCGCCGACAGCAGCCCCGACACCCCTGTCAACCTCGGCAATAGCTGCGACAGCCCCAGCAGCAGCCCCGGCAGTAATCAAGGCTGTCGGGGCAGTAATCACGACAACCCCGGCAACAGCCCCGGCACTAGCCCCGGCAACAGCCCCGGCACTAGCCCCGACAATAGCCCCGAAAAAAGCAGCCCCGGCAGCAAACGCGGGGACGTAGTCCAAAATAGCTCGGCCAATAAGTATAATCGGTTTTTCCAAAATAATGATCACACGCTCCTGCAATGGGATATTTTTTATCTCCTTTATCTCGTTATCAGTTAATTGATTATTACAGAAAAGGCATTTTCTTTGGTTAGTACTTTCCACCCATTTCCGCATGCATGATTTACCGAAAATATGTCCGCATGTTAGCTTGATGCTTTTGTCTTTTGTTGAGTCATAACATATAGAGTCATAACATATTGCACATTTAAGACCGTTAGCACTATTCACATCAAAACCGAACCATGAAATGATTTTTTTCAATAGAACATCGGATGGAGGATAGATAATATTTGGTTTTGGTTCCCTATGAATATTTAGACTTCAAGGGAAAATGGTCAGTTCATTCCCAGAGAATGGCTATGGAACTGCATATTCCGGCCAGCGTTGCCAAAGACCGTTTAAATTCGCGGCCTCACAGGTGGTCGGCCAGCAGTAAAACTGAGCACCTCACAACACCGAATTTTTATCTACAATCGATCTATTTCTGAGTTGGTAGAAAATGATCGGCGTAAGATACTGCTCAGGGCGTAAAATGCAAATTTCAGGTACGGGAATAGTCTCTGGCGGCAAAAAAGGCCAATATCAACCAGCCAAGAATGAAGGAAACACCCCCGAACGGTGTAACCATTCCCAGCCAGCGGATACCGCTTAAGCTTAATAGATAGAGGCTGCCTGAAAACAGGACAATGCCCAGAGTAAAGAGGCCAGCGCTCCACTTCAGCTTTGTTGCGTTCGGGTAATTTGCTCCCAGTAAGGCCACAAACACCAGTGCCAGGCTATGGTAGAACTGATAGTCTGCGGCGGTCTGGAAAGTCTCCATCGCCCGCTCAGAGAGAACGCCCTCCAGCGCATGAGCGCCAAAGGCGCTCAGTGCCACGGCAGTCATACCGCTGATAGCACCAACCAACAGGGTATTCATGACTTGTGCAGCCCCGGCAGATTGGTGGCACTGTCAGCCGCTAACAACAGGCCTTCCTGGAAATAGCGGGAGCTGGTTTCAAACTCATCAAGATGTGCCAGCAGATGACCCAGTTCGTTATACACATCAACACTTTTCCGGAGCCTGAGGCTGGCTTCAAGATACTCCCGGGCTTTACCCCAGAGTTCATTGCGCAGTGCCAGGCGACCAAGCGCCAGTAACAGTTCAGGGTCATTGGTCCGCTGGTTAAGCAGCGATTCCGCAAACAGCAATTGCTTTTTCAGGTCTCTGCCCGGCGTTTTGCCATAAAGGCGAATCAATGGCTCGCTGAAGCAGTGATGAAGATTTTCTCGCAGTAGCAGCTCGGTTTTTTCCCCGGCACCCAGTCGTACCAGACAGTCACAGTAGCGATAGAGGATAGCCGGATCCTTCCTCTGACTGTGGCTCAGGCCGGACCAGATATCATCCGCCGGTTTGGTTTTCTCTTCGCTGGAGACACGGTTTCGGCCGTAGTTATAAGCCTGTTCGAACAGCGCTTTGAATGCCTGTTGTTCCAGCTGGTGATATTCGTCGTCCTTAATCACTTTTTGCTTGCGCAGCCTGGGCAGCAGTTTTTCCAGTGATTGCCAGTCATTCAGACGGGTATAGACCTGCTTGAGCATTTTCAGAATATAGCCATGACGTGGATACTTCTTGTGCAGATGGGTCAATGTCGCCAGCGCCTGTTCCAGGTGGTTACTGGCCAGTTGCAGTTGTGCCTGGGTGATACCAATCGCCATTTCTGCGCCCGGTGCCTTGCTGTCCGCCTGTCTTAGCCAGTTAGCACTGGCTTCATGATTTCCTGCTTCATGGGCTGCCCTGGCGGCGGCCAGATAATTGATTAACGGTGATTCACTGTTTTTCGCCGCCTGGCCAAGGAGCCGCTCCGCCTTTCGCCAGTGCCCTTTGGTAAACTCAGCCAGACCCCGGTCAAACAGTTTTCTGGCCCTGGCTTTGCGGGCACCCGTTGACAGTGGGTAGATAACACTGAATGTGCCCAGCAATAACCGCCCCATAATCACCGCGAGCCAGACCAGGCCAAGGGAAATGACAACCAGCAGCAGCAAACCCCAGAGACTGCTTTCAAAGGTCATCTCATCGTAAGCAATCAGCACATAACCATGGTCGTTGACCATGATATTGGCCAGTAAGAAACAGGCAGAAATAATGGTCAGGAACAGTGCAAACCCTTTCATGAAAGTTGCACTCCCTGTTCCGCAGGCTGATCCGGCTCTATCAATGGCGGACTGCTTTTCCCATCATCGCCATCGGGTGATGCGGGTGTTGTCTGGTTTTCTTCCGGCTCAATGGTTGAGTCGCTCTCTGCTGGTGCAGGAGCGAGAATCGAGCTGGACTGGTGCTCTTTCAGAGCCTCCAGAGAACGATGAATAGTGGGCATGTCGGGGATTATGGAGAGCCCTTCCAGTTCAGTAAGCTCGGTAGCCAGCTGATTACTGACATCACCACCGAGCATAAAATAGCGACTCAGCCAGTCACTGGTTTGTTTGAGACTGCTCTGATAAATCGTCTGCTGTCCGGTAATCAGCGCGAGTTTACTCTGTTCGATCAGCATCAGCATCTTCTGACGGATTAACTGCTCCTGTTCCGGTGTCAGCAATACTTCAATGGGTTGCTCTCGCTGGGTATTAATACGGAACAGTCTGGTGAAACGGTACCAGGTGTCCAGCACTATGGCCTTGATGGTTTCCTGCCAGGTTCTGTCCGCTGGTGGGTTAGTTTCATCAGTGACCATTGATCCGGGGTCCGGGGCACTGGCCACATCGGCAATATGGCCATCATCCAGGATCACAAGACCGGGGATCAAATCCGCAATGGCTTGCAGTCGCAGCCAGATACCTTCCTGATCCGGCAGGGAGGTGGCTTTCAGAACCGCTATATCTTCTGCCAGGGCCTCTCTGACCGGAAAGAGAGTGTAGTCATCCAGTTGCCCCAGTATCTGCCCGGCACTGGCCATCAGTTCAAGGGCACCGGTAACATCATTGACCGTCAGCAGTCGCTGATTGGCAAGGCGCAGAAGGTATTCGACTTCGGCAATACGCCATTGGTTGCGTGTGGAACCTTCAAGTTCCCGGACTTTGCTGGACAGGGTATCAACCCGGGATAACAGTCTGTCTTCCCTCTGTTGCAGGGCTTGCAACTGTTCTTCGTGTCTTTCTATATCGGTGGCGGTGTTTTGTGCCACTGTGGTCAGCCTGGCCTGTTGTCGTGCAATCTGTGTCTGCAGCTGGTCCATGCCCTCAAGCAGAACCGGCTGGTTCTGTTCCAGTGGCATGGCCCGCCAGCCGATGTAGCCACTGAGGCCAAGGGCACAGGCGGACAGTAACAGGGCAAAGCCTGCCAGACCTTTACCTGACCCTTTGCTTTGGTGTTTTTTGGTGGCTTGCTGTTCTGAATGGGACTCTTTCGCTGAATGGATGTCGGTTTCCTGCTGAACACCTTCAGGGGTGTTGTCTGGTAAACGGTCTGTGTTCTGGTCTGTATCGCTCACGCTTGGGCCTTCCGATTGTTCGAGAGGATAGTCTCCCTTGTTTTTCTATCTCTTGTCAGGGCACTTCTTTCAAGGTTCCCGCTCATTTTTCACAAGAGGCAGATTTGGGCCAATGCTTGCAACATCATCTCGTTGCTGGCGCCACCGGTATTGGTTACCTGTTGGAAACCCAGGCTATGGGCCTCTCTGGCAACCCGTTCACTGGGAACAAGCAGCCGGTAGTCAGCTCGATAGGGCATGGGTAAGTAGTACCCAAGGTTTGTCAGGGTTTCGCCACTACCACAGAGAATGACATTGATTGAATGGCTTTCCAACTTTTTTACCACTGCATTGCGTTCATAGGTGGGGCAGGAACGCTGGTAAACGTCCAGTGTGTGGACCGTGGCACCGGCATTAGTGAGCTGCTCTTTCAGCACCTCCCGTCCCCCCACTCCTTTGATAATCAGGACCTTCTTATTCTGCATATGGTTAAATGCATCCAGGGTAAGAAGGGCCTCACTGTCTACGCCGGTGTCTGAATAGTCAGCCCTGATCGCAAACTGCTCAAGTTCAGCCGCTGTGCTGCTGCCAATGGCAAACCACTGGCAGTGAATTGGTAGCTGTGGCCAGTACCGTTCGACCAGCTCTACGCCCAGGCGGGCGGCCGGACGACTGGTGACAATAATATGGTCAAACTGGTCGAGCATCAGCAGGCAGTCTGTCATTGCCTGTGTTTCTGCCAGCGCATCAATAGCAAGCATCGGCACGGGCCAGGCCTGGCCACCAGTTTTCTTGATGGCATCTGCCAAAGCCTGTGCCTGAGGCTCAGGGCGGGTTACCAATGCGCGAATATGAGACAGTTTCATTATGCAGTTGAACTAATTCTTTATCCAATAAGTCAGAGTTGGTGCTGTGTTCCGTCAGGGGATGATAAGTAGCTAACCATATGAAATCATATATTTCTGACTCCTTGTGCCGGCACTCTGCTTCGTTACAACTCCGGTCACATAGCTACGGCTATGCTCCCTCCGTTGTGCCTCGCATAGTACCAGCCCAAGTAGCCAGAAATATTCGATTCCATATGGCCAGCTACTTATTCGAGCTACTCAGACGTCAAGTGCAATCAACCAGACAGAGAATATTATTCATGGAAACAAATGTGCAAGTAACGAATGCAAACACTCGAGTCGAGTCGAATTTTACACCAACATCCAACACTGAAATAGTTTTATTAAACGGGCATAGACTGAGACACACGGATACAGTTAAAAGTCGAATGTCTGATAATTGTCCAATCTGTCAAGAAGCACTATTCTCGGAAGAAAAAGGCATTATAGAAAGACCTTGCCATCATTTTGAACACCAGGAATGTATTATCAGGAAAATAACCGCCGACAATCAAGCTACAGCTATAACAATATGTGCTACCTGCAGAAGTCAAAAACCGCACGATAAAGAAAATATCTTTTATAACAGCGGTGCTGAATGGTTGAAGAAAGCTGAGCAAAAATGCGAGAGAAAAGATTGCTTATATGTCCACAAAGGAAATGACAAAGCAGTGGTGCCTGATTGTCCATATCCATATTCAATGTTTCCGGACCATGGAAGTGCGAGTGGCTTCCTCCATCAATACGGCAAATTAGTAGACGAACTTATTGTAACGCAACTGGGCTACTCCGGTATTAAAGCGTCTGGATTACGTGTGGAGAATATAACTGAGGAACAAAAGAATGAAATGGAAAGAAAGTATGGCAAAGAAAATGATTTGAAGAACCTGGTTGAGCAATTTGATGAAAACCACTGGAGAGCAGAAGAGTGTATAACCACCCTGGAACGAACATTTAATCAGGATTTTGAGCATACCCCGGCTAACACAAAGTCTGTAAGACGTAAAATAAACTCAGAAAATATGATGGATGAAAGTGAAAATATTAGAGATAGAATTCAGGACGCCAAACAAGCCTTATCAAATAGGGACATCAGTCAATCCCTTATTGATTTGCGCGCTGCGCTTGAGAATGACAGAGAGCAGTCCGGGGGGTGGGGGGTGCCTGAAGTCACATCAATGATTTCACTGTCAAATCCAAATCCTCATGAGCTGATTCCCGGTTTGGCAGAGTCAACCGATATGGATTTCTCCATGGTCAGAAACTTTTTTATAGATGGGGTGAATCATCCATTCGAAGTTCGATTGGATTCAAAGATCCTGAATGAATCCAAATCAGTGAATGAGGCTGTTTCAAATGTTATTAACTGTGTTCGGTGTGAGCTTGTGATGAGTAAACTCATGAAGAACTATCCGGCCTATTTTGATGATAAAACCAAAGTTTATTTAAAAACGCCATTTGATTACTGGGGTGATAAAATTGAGATTGTTTACAGGCATAGTAAAGAACAGGCTCATGCCATCAAGTTGAGTGAAATATTTGATTTTGAAAAAAAGGTATTTAACTTCACAGTATTCTTGGATGCCGTGGATAAATTCAAGAGTTATGGTATTAATCGCCATGATCTCAGGAATGGTCCAAAGCTTCCGGCAAGCCACAGGCCAATGGGTCGGTTCGGTATGGAACGTTCAAACCGTCAGAGCGGACTTTTTGGTCGCGATTCTGGAGGTTTGGCACCTGCAGAAAGCCCGTCCGTATCCAGGTGTTTCTTTGATGCACCCAGTGGGTTTGGGAGTTTTGGATCTGCGGCACAACAATCAACACCCCCGTCAAGACCAATGGGTTTATTTGGTACACACAGTGGGTTGACGTTTGGTTCACCCGGCGGGTCGAAAAAGGTTGGGTTTGGATCAGAGCTCTCGTCAGGATCCACGAGCTTGTTTGGTCCACCCGGCGGGGCAAAAAATGTTGGGTTTGGATCAGTGCCCTCGTCAGGATCCACGAGCTTGTTTGGTCCACCCGGCGGGTCGAAAAAGGTTGGGTTTGGATCAGAGCCTTCGTCAGGATCCACGAGCTTGTTTGGTCCACCCGGCGGGTCGAAAAAGGTTGGGTTTGGATCAGAGCCCTCGTCAGGATCCACGAGCTTGTTTGGTCCATCCGGCGGGTCGAAAAATGTTGGGTTTGGATCAGTGCCCTCGTCAGGATCCACGAGCTTGTTTGGTACACCCGGTGGGTCGAAAAATGTTGGATCTGCGGCACAACAATCAGAGCCCCCGTCAGGATTCACGGGCTTATTTGGTTCACTCGGCAGGTCGGAAAATGTTGGATCTGCGTCACAACAATCAGTGCCCCCGTCAGGATCCATGGGCTTATTTGGTGCACTCAGTGAGTTGGGAAATGTTGTATCTGCGGCACAACAATCAATGCCCCCGTCAGGATCCGCGGGCTTATTTGGTGCACTAAGTGGGGTGGGAAATTTTGGATTGATGGAGGCACCACAAGTGCCATCCAGTCCCGGTTCTGTACAAATACCCGTTGGTGGTGAACCCGGATTTACTGGCTCGGATCCCGCAACAGCATTGACATTTCTTTCTTCTCAGGAAGAAGAATTTATTGATTTTAACGATATTCTTTAGGTTTTAATCAAGAGTGGTTTACACCACACCAGATCAACACCAACGCCATCGGAAGGCGGCTTTACCTGCCACCCTCAGAGCTCAATCCAGCAAGAATTTTATCCGCCCCCTGTTTCAGCAGTGATTCAGCCACCTGAATACCCGCAGATTCATACTCTTCAGCGGTACAGGTCACTTCACTGCGATAAATGGTCTGGCCATCAGGGCTTCCGACCAGGCCTCTGAGAAATAGCCGGTCTCCGTCCAGTTCTGCAAATCCGCCAATCGGGACCTGACAACCACCATTCAGTCGTCTGTTCATGGCCCGTTCAGCACCCACCCGGATTGCCGTGTGCTCGTCGTGCAAAGGGGCAATCAGCTGTCTGGTTTGCTCGTCATCCTGGCGCAACTCAATACCGACGGCACCCTGTCCGGCCGCTGGCAGGCTCACAGTGGTATCCAGGTAACTGCGAATGCGGTCAGCCATCTCCAGTCGAATCAATCCTGCGGCTGCCAGGATGATAGCGTCATATTGGCCGTCATCCAGTTTGGCCAGACGGGTATTCACATTACCCCGCAGAAACTGAATGGTCAGATCAGGACGGGCGGCCAGTATCTGACACTGGCGGCGCAGGCTTGATGTGCCAACAACAGCACCCTGTGGGAGTTCATCCAGCGCGGAGTAGTGATTGGAGACAAAGGCATCCCGAGGGTCTTCCCGCGGGCAGATAACCCCAAGTCCAAGCCCTTCGGGAAACTCCATGGGGACATCCTTCATGGAATGCACCGCAATATCGGCGCGACCTTCCAACAGCGCATTTTCCAGCTCTTTGACAAACAGCCCCTTGCCACCAATTTTCGCCAGTGGAGCGTCCAGAATGCGGTCGCCCTGGCTGGTCATTTTGACCAGTTCGACCCGGATATCCGGATGATGGTGTTCCAGCTGCTGTTTGACATATTCCGCCTGCCACAGGGCAAGGGCGCTTTTACGGGTAGCGATACGAACGGTTTTCACAGGATTGATGGCTTCTATTGTTCAAATTAAGTGCCAGCTACAGGCAAACACACTGCTGGCAAAACAGTTGTGAGGGATAATACGACAGACCGGCTTTAAGAGACAGCGTCAGGCTCTGTTGGCATCAGCAGAGCCCGGAAGGGAGGTCAGACTTTATAGGGACTGCATGATTTTTTTGATCAACGGCACATGACGTCGGCTGATGGACAGTGGTTGTGGCACTTCCCTGAGATGGATAAAACAGTGCCCCTTATCATCCCGGGACAGACTTTCAATGGCATCACGGCGCACCAGCGCATTTCGGTGAATTCTGACAAAGTGGTGGCTATGGTCTTCTTCCAGGGTTTTGAGCGAATCATCAATCAGCACTTCACCATGACGATGATAGACCGTCACATATTTATTATCCGCCATAAAGTAGAGCACATCATTGAGGGGAACCAACTCGATACCGCGCAGGGTTTTGGCGGCGATATGGCCCTGCTCCTGATGCTCTGGCAGATGGTCGTTCAGCCAGGCCAGTTGCAGACGATTCACTTTGCTGGCACGTTGTAATGCCTGGTTCAAATGGTCCTGGCGAATCGGTTTCAGCAGATAACCCACCGCCTGGGCATCAAACGCTTCCAGGGCATGATTGTCATAGGCGGTGCAGAAAACCACGGCCGGTGGCTTGTCCATGGCGCTGATATACCTGGCAGCCTCCAGACCACCCATTACGGGCATACGAATGTCCATCAACACGATATCGGGGTGGTACTGGCTGCACAGATCGATGGCATCCCGTCCATTGCTGGCCTCATGTTCAAGCACCATAAAGTTATCAATCCGGCCAATCAGGTGTCTCAGCCGTTCCCGGGCCAGTGGCTCATCATCAACAATCAGGACATTCATTGTTCGGTGATCGGTTCCCGTCAGTAATTTATCAATGTTCTTATCAAATTTGTAAATCAACAGCGTTGTCCCATTGGCAGGGATAGTGCACCTGCGCCGTGTACCATTTGACACCGGAATGCTCCCGGATATCCGTGGTCAGGGTGGCTTTGCTGCCATAGAGCATCGCCAGGCGGGAACGGATATTGTTCAGGGCAATCTGATTGCCCTTGGAAATGGTCTCAGTATATGGCATCGGATTTTCTACAGAAATCTGAACCATTTGCTGATCAATGTTGATGCTGATGGTAATGCAGCCACCGGCCTCCAGCGGCTGAATGCCATGGTAAACGGCGTTCTCCACCAAAGGCTGCAAGGTAAAGGGAGGAATAGACAGCCTGTGCGGAAGTTCACCAACCAGCCACTTGACCTCAAGGCGGTCACCCAGCCTTTGCTGCTCGATTCTCAGGTAACTCTCGCTGATCTGTATCTCTTTCTGGATGGGGACCACAGCACTCTTATTCTGACCGGAGTTTTGCAGGCTGGCCCTGAACAGGTCTGACAGGTCTTCCACCGCCTGCTCTGCTTTTTCAGGGTTGACCTGAATCAGGCTGGCAATAATGTTCATGGAATTAAACAGGAAATGCGGACGCATCGTCGCCTGCAATGAGTCGAGGCGGGCATTGTGGATGACCTGTTGCTGCAAATTGACTTCATACTGAATGTAAAAATAGCGCAGCAGCATGGCCGAGATAATCAGTGCCGCCAGCAGATTGCGGTTGACCTGTTGCCAGTCAGGTGCAAAGTGAACAGGGGACAGTAAGGCCTGAGAGAGCAACGTAAGCAGTAGCGTAATGATCTGTACGCCCAACAGAGAAATCATGACCGACTGCCAGGTGCGAAGCCTCTTCAGGAAAGGCCTGGCCAGATAGAGAAAGGCGCTGCTGGAGAGCACAATCCACTGAACAAACAGTGACAGCATGGCCAGTCGTGTCCAGCTGAAGTCGACCTCGCCAGGCAGGGCAAGCACCTGAACCAGGACAAACAACTCAGAAATCAGCACCAGCATAAACACCGACTGACCTGACCCTAGGTCGGGGAGAAAAAAGTCATCTTTGCTGTGCCGGGTCTGGATCATCATGGGGCGGCTCTTGTTCTCAACGCTATTTGAGAACCCGTTTTTATCAGGGGCTGTTTATCCCAGACTGCCTCTCAGTTAAGAGGTAATTCATTATTGTTATCGGAAGTTTGTCTGTTCTCTTGCCCGGAAGGAGGCTGTGAGCGATGCAATCAAGCCGTGACACCGATATAATGCCTCCGCTCACAACGCGTCAATGCCGGATCGGTATTGATTGTACGTCCGTCTTTAAAAAATGAGAACCGGGTGGGGAAGAGATTAATGTCGGCAAGCCATTCAGCAGATCAGGGTGAAAAGAGCAGTAACCACAGTTCTAATCAACAATGGGGTGGGCGTTTCAGCGAAGGCGTCGATGCCTTTGTTGCCCGTTTTACCGCTTCCATTGATTTTGACCGACGCCTTTATCGGCACGATATTCAGGGATCAATGGCCCATGCCCGGATGCTGCACCGGGCGGGTATTCTGAGTGAAGACGAACTCAATGCCATTATCTCTGGCCTTGAAGGTATTCTTGAGGATATTGAGCAGGATCGTATTGACTGGTCCATTGAGCTTGAAGACATCCACATGAATATCGAGGCTCGCCTGACGGACCGTATCGGTGCTGCCGGTAAAAAACTGCACACCGGGCGCTCCAGAAATGACCAGGTCGCTACCGACATTCGTTTATGGCTGCGTGATGAGATTGACGCCATATCAGCAGAACTCAAGCGCTTGCAGCACGGTCTATTGGCGGTTGCCAAGCGTGAAGCCGACACCATCATGCCAGGTTTCACCCACCTGCAAACAGCACAGCCTGTGACCTTCGGTCATCATCTTATGGCCTGGTATGAGATGCTGGTGCGTGATGATGAGCGCCTGCAGGACTGCCGCAAGCGTGTTAATATCAGCCCCCTGGGCGCTGCTGCACTGGCAGGCACCACTTACCCTGTTGATCGGGAGTATACGGCTTCTGCCCTTGGTTTTGATCGCCCTTCCCGCAACTCTCTGGACTCCGTCAGTGACCGGGACTTTGCCATTGAGTTCTGTGCCGCCGGTGCCCTGATCATGACCCATTTGTCACGCATGTCTGAAGAGCTGGTGCTGTGGACTTCAGCGCAGTTTAACTTTATTGACCTGCCAGATCGCTTCTGTACCGGCTCTTCCATTATGCCGCAGAAGAAAAACCCGGATGTGCCGGAACTGGTCAGAGGCAAAACCGGCCGGGTCAATGGCCACCTTGTGTCATTGCTGACTTTGATGAAATCCCAACCGCTGGCTTACAACAAAGACAATCAGGAAGATAAGGAACCACTGTTTGATACGGTGGATACCCTCAGGGATTGCCTGCGGGCGTTTGCCGATATGGTGCCGCATATTCAGGCCCGCAAAGAGAACATGCTGGAAGCCGCTCGCCGGGGTTTCAGTACCGCTACCGATCTGGCGGATTACCTGGTGCGCCGTGGCATGCCCTTCAGGAATGCCCATGAAGTGGTGGGTAAGGCCGTGGCCTTTGGTATTCAGGAAGGCCGGGATCTGTCTGAGATGACGCTGGCGGAGCTTCAGGTTTTCTCTGACACGATCGAGCAGGATGTATTTGATGTCCTGACGCTGGAAGGCTCGGTAAGCGCCCGTAATCATCTCGGTGGTACAGCGCCAGAGCAGGTCCGGCAGGCTGTGCTGAATGCCCGTAAAACACTTTAAAGTGTGGCGGTGGCCTTCTATTCCCATGAAAACCCATGGGAATAGATCAACCGCCATGGTTGATATACTTTTGAGCCGTTGTTAAACCCATGAGCTTGTTGCTACACCAGATTGTTCTGCGCCAGGCAGAACGTTCGCCTTCCTCGAAAGCCCTGGGCTGCAAAGACCAGTGGTTTGATTACCAGACCGTTTCCCGACAGATTCGTTCGGTGGCCGCCGGGTTGCAAAAGCTGGGTCTGATGCAACATGAACGGGTGGCAATCTACCTGCCTAAAACGCCGGAAGCGGTCTTCAGCTACTTTGGTGCAACGGCCGCCGGTGGCGTTATGGTGCCCGTCAATCCAGTGCTGAAAGCGCCCCAGGTCTTTCATATTCTCAAAGACTGCAATGTTCGTGTGCTGATGACTAACAAAGCCCGCTATCAGCAGCTGGAAGCTGAAATTCACCAGTGCCATGACCTTATGCAAGTGATTCTGGTTGATGGTGGCCTTGCTGATGAGGACCCGGTCAATCATCTCTTGCCTGATAGCGCTTTCGTTAATCGACAATCCGCCAGCCCAATGAACTGGGCAAATTTCCTCAAGCCCTGTGCCTGGTGGGAGCCGGTGTCGTCCATTGATGCGGATATGGCGGCGATTCTTTACACCTCCGGCAGCACAGGAAAGCCCAAAGGCGTTGTGCTGTCACACCGTAATATGGTGACGGGGGCCAGCAGTGTTGCCCAGTATCTGGGCAATACACCGGAAGATCGCCTGCTCTGTGTTTTGCCCTTCAGTTTTGATTACGGTTTCAGCCAGCTGACAACGGCATTTCTGGTGGGTGCCAGTTGTTATCTACTGGAATACCTTCTCCCAGGGGATGTCATTAAAACGGTGGAGAAACAGCAGATTACCGGGCTTGGCCTGGTTCCGCCACTCTGGGTTCAGATAGCCGATCTGCCCTGGCCACAAGGGGCTGGTGACAGTCTGCGCTACTTTACCAATACCGGTGGTGCCATGCCGACGGCCACCCTGGCATTACTGCGACAGCGTTTTCGCTATGCCAAACCTTACTTGATGTATGGTTTGACCGAGGCATTCCGCTCCTGCTTTCTTCCTCCCGAACAGATTGATTTACGACCCGGGTCTATGGGTAAAGCCATTCCCAATGCGGATGTGATGGTGATCAATGAGCTGGGTGAGATCTGTGGATCCCATGAACCCGGCGAGCTGGTGCACCGTGGTGCCCTGGTCAGCATGGGATACTGGAATGATCCTGAGCGAACCGCTGAACGCTTCAGGCCTGCACCCTGTGCCATACCGGGAATTCCGGGCAAAGAGCTGGCCGTCTGGTCCGGTGATATTGTTCGTAAAGACGACGATGGATATATTTATTTTGTCGGTCGTCGCGACGATATGATCAAAACATCCGGTTATCGGGTCAGCCCAACGGAAGTGGAAGAGGTGGTTTATTCATCCGGGCTGGTGGCAGAAGTGGCGGCTATTGGTGTCCCGCACTTCCGTTTGGGGCAGGCCATCGTTCTGGTCGTAGTGAGCAGCAGTGAAATCGATGAACCCTCATTGATCCGCCACTGCCAGCAATGCCTGCCCGCTTATATGGTCCCCATCCGTGTTATCCAGCAAACGACACTTGCCAGAAATCCCAATGGTAAAATTGATCGCAAGCCATTACTGGAGGCCTACCGGAGGCTGTTTCAGGACGAGGAGGCATCTGTTTTGTGAATGATCTTGTGCAAGAGAAAATGCAAGAGAAAATGACTAAAGGACATCACCGACTGGCCAGTCTTCAGTCCAGGGATAATCAATTACTGATTGCCGGGTATACCGCTGCTGATCTGGTGACTATTGCCGGCTCTTCACCCTGCTACATCTATGACCGGCAGGCCCTGACCCAAAGAGTCGCCCAGTTTCGTCAGCAGATGCCAGCAGAACTGAAGCTTCACTACGCCATAAAAGCCAATCCGATGCCCGCCGTCGTAGGCCATATGGCACAGTGTGTGGATGGGCTGGATGTTGCTTCCCACCGGGAAATGCTGGTTGCCCTGGGTACCGGTATGGCGGCGGCCAATATCAGTTTTGCCGGGCCGGCCAAGGGAGAACATGAACTGAGAGCCGCCGTTGCGGCGGGTATTACCATCAATATCGAGTCCCCCCTGGAGTTGCAAAGGCTGTACCTTTGTCATCAGCAGCTGGGTATTCGCCCCCGTATCGCATTTCGGGTGAATCCGGACTTTGAGTTAAAAACCTCCGGCATGAAAATGGCCGGCGGCCCCAAACAGTTTGGTATAGATGCTGAACAAATGCCGTCTATTCTGGCGGAGCTGGATTTGGATAAACTGGACTTTCAGGGTTTCCATATTTTTTCTGGCTCGCAGAATCTCAAAGCAGAATCTCTGATTGAGTGCCATCAGCAAACCTTTGAGCTGGCCGCCAGGCTGGCCGGTCTGGTTGAAGCCCCGGTCAGGCATATCAATATCGGTGGCGGCCTGGGCATTCCCTACTTCCCCGGAGAACAGACGCTGGCCATGGAAGGTATTGCCGACAACCTGCAGTACCTTCTGGATCATCGTCCGGAGTCGCTCAAGTCATCAGAGGTTGTTATGGAGCTTGGGCGCTGGCTGGTGGGGGAGGCGGGGTATTATATTTGTCAGGTGACGGATAAAAAAGAATCCCGTGGACAGGTTTTCCTGATGACCAATGGCGGACTGCACCATCACCTGTCCAACTCAGGTAACTTTGGCCAGGTCATCCGGAAAAATTACCCGGTAGTTCTGGCCCATTGCCTTGACAGTGGAGAACAGGAAGTGGTCGAGATTGTCGGACCGCTCTGTACGCCTCTGGATGTTGTCGGGGCAAAACTGGCATTGCCAAAAGCGGAGGTAGGAGACTTTATCGTGGTTTTGCAGTCTGGCGCTTATGGCGCAACAGCCAGCCCCCAGAAGTTTCTCGGACATCCCGAAGTGGTGGAGTTGTTATTGTGAGAAGAACCAGGCCGGAATTATTCTGGCCTGGAAATAACCATCAGGCACTCGCCCCAACTGCGTCCACATAGGAAAGAACAGAGCCAACGGTTTCGAACAGTTCCGCGTCCAGATCATCATCATTGACGGCAATGCCAAAGGTTTCTTCCATTGCCGTAATCAACCCAACCACGGCCATGGAGTCGAACTCCGGAAGGGCCCCCAGCAGTTCAGTCTGTTCATTGAACTCACTGGTATCCAGCTTGAGAAGATCTGCCAAAATGGCGTTCATTTGTTCCAGCTTGGTCATCTATCATCCCGAGGGGTAAAAATCGGCCACTTTAGGCATTTTCCGTCTATGGCGCAACTGTGGTCGTCAGCATGGAATAAACGGAAACTTCTATGTTGTGATGGATTAACGTTCGATCTGTGACTCAAGTGCCCGCCAGACAACATCCGGTGTCATCGGTGCAAAAATTCCAGGATTGGTGGCAGGGAACTCGCCGGTTGGACAGTGTTCAAGGGTCAGGTGCTTCTGTCCCGTGCCATAAGCACCGACTTTTACCGGGCTGGTGGGTCCATAGAGGGAGACCGCCGGTGTTTCCAGTGCTGCTGTTAAATGTCCCAGGCCGGTATCAACGGCAACGGCTGCCTGAGCTTCGCAAATCACGCCAGCAACATCAGCCAGAGACAGCTTCGGCAGCACGGTGGCCCGGCTGCTGGTATTGGCAATGCGCTCTGCCCTGGCCTTTTCATGGTCATTACCCCAGGGCAATACGACCTGAAGACCGGCCTGATTCACTTTCTGCGCCAACTCACACCAGTAGTTTTCAGGCCAGTGTTTGGTTGGCCAGGTGGTTCCGTGAACAAACACCACATAATGCTTATCCTTAATCAGCCCTTTGGGGAATTTGTCTTTATTCAGCAGAAACTGACCCGGTGTTTTCGGTAATACATAGGCCAGCGATTTGGCAAAGAGCTGGCGAACACGCTCAACGGCATGCTGTTCCAATGGGACCGATTGTGGGAACTGGTAAAAACGGCTGGCAATCGGCTCACGGGCAGACTGTTTATCCAGCCCAAAGCGAGGACCTTTGGCTTTTCTGGCAATGAAAGCGCTTTTTAACAGCCCCTGGGCGTCAATCACGGCATCGTAGTTACTGGCACCCAGGGCTTTTTTGAACTGCTGCCACTCCCCGGATTTCCAGGTTTGCAGCAACGACTTGCGCCAGCGGCGCACAGCCACAGGAATCACCCGGTCAACCGCGGGATGCCAGGTTGGAATCTCGGCAAAACTCTCTTCCACCACCCAGTCAAAACGAAGACCGGGTATGGCTGATGCCGCATCGGTCAGTGCCGGAAGGGTGTGGATGATATCCCCCATAGAGGAAGTTTTAACCACCAGAACATGCCTTGGTTGAGTCAACGGGCGTTACCTCCTTCTTCGACCAGCGTTATTTCAGGATGCTTTTCACGGTTACCGTCCCGGTCGGTCGTCAGATGAGCGATGGCGGCCAGAACCCTATCTGGAGATAGCTGTTTCATGCAGTTCATATGCCCGAGCGGGCACTCCCTTTTGAAGCAGGGGCTGCAATCCAGCTTCATAGACAGTGTTGCACTGTTTTTGTTCATTGGCGGTGTATGATCGGGCGACGTTGACCCGTAAACCGCCACCAGGGGGCGATTCAGGGCCGCTGCTATATGCATCAGACCAGAGTCATTACTGACCACTGCGCTGGCAAAGGAGAGCAGGTCGATGGCATCCGCCAGCGATGTTTCACCGGCCATGTTATGGCAGTGCTGCTGCAATGCATCAGGCAGGCAGCTTTTTATTTCAGCGGTGACCGCTTGATCTTTGGCTGAGCCAAACAGCCAAACCTGCCATCCCTGTTCAGAAAGGGAGCGTGCCACTTCGGCGTAGTAATCGGTTGGCCACTGCTTGGAGGGGCCAAACTCAGCACCCGGGCACAGTGCCAGAATAGGCCTGTCGGTGTGCAGGTGGTAGCGGCCAAGGACTTTGCTGGTGGTATTACTGTTTACCTGAAGTGCCGGAATCGGCAGAGGCTTAGGTAGTGCAGCACCCTCTGGATAGGCCAGGGCGACAAACCGTTCCACCATAAGTGGGTATTGACTTTTATCCAGCCGGCGAATGTCGTTCAGTAGCCCGTAGCGCATTTCGCCACGCCAGCCAATGCGGTGCCTGATGTTGGCCCAGAGGGGCACCAGTGCTGATTTGAACGAGTTGGGTAAGGCGATGGCGTGTGTGTAGCCTTCCGCCCTCAGGCTTTTGCCCAGCTGGTAGCGGGCTTTAAGCCCCAGTTTGCCATGACCCAGGGGCATATCAATACCCTTGCGAACTTCAGGCATGCGCTCAATGATTGGCAGGCTCCAGGCGGGAGCGAGTACATCGATGATGGCATCAGGGCGTTGTTGTTTCAGGGCAATGAACAGCGTTTGTGCCATTACCATGTCCCCTACCCAGGAGGGACCGACGATCAGATATTTCATCCCGTCTGGAATTCCTTATAGTGAATGGGAGGGAATTATAAGCGCTGTTTGCGCAGGTAAAAAGTGACCGGTTAATGAGTAAATTTAACCCATGTTACGCACTTAAAGAAATCTGCCATGCTGTAATGCATGAAAAATGAGCTACTTGAACTGAAAACCAAACAGGCCAAGCGAAAAGCTGAGAAAATTAACAACGAGTATTGATTCCATTTGGTTAACTACTTACGTACGAGCACAGGGGACAAAAGCAGGCTGATCTTTACATTGATGGACTGCACCAATATTTAACCAAAGTTCCTGAAAGTACTCGCGCAGAACATCATCAGTGAAGCCAGTTTTTTGCATTAAGAAAAAAACATAATCCGGGAACTTTTAGATCACTGGATGGATCAATGACGCCAAGTATTTTTTGTACACATTTCCAATGTACTTTTATGCAACATCATCGAGGCCTGTTTATGATTCAGCAACCTATTCAGCAGTCCATTCAGCAACCAATGTATGACAGCGCTTCCGAATATTCAGTAAATGCCGTCGAACATTCCTGGCTCGGCCATGGCGTTGCTGTTGCTAAAGCATTTGCGAAATCATTGATTCCGATGGAAGATCCTCACTTCAGTATTGATCCCGATAAAGCACTGGAAGGTATTGGGCGACTGGCCACGGCAACTATCGTTCCGTTGAGTCCCATCCTTTTCATAGCGAAAGATATTGCCGATGCGTGGTTCGCTAGCTGTGTGCCCGGGCCAGATGTCAAACCGGAATTACCGCAGACATCAAAAGCAACCGGGGAAGAGGCGCAGGAAAAAGAACCCGGCTCGAAAGACGCACCCCTTCAACAGCCATCCCCAGCCCGCTATCAAGGGAGTCAGGGAACCAGAGGACTGCTTGCACTTGGTACGCTGGCCAGCTCTTTTCACTATGCCAATTCGGATGCCATTGCCAATAGTTCACAAGCCATAAAGATTAACGATACCCAAACCCTGGGCAAGATTGGTCGGGATCTCGGCTATCCACTGAACGGTACATACCAACAGACGGCGGATATTGTTGTCACTCAAGACTATCAATCCATTGGCAATGATACCCACCCATTCACCGGGAAGTACGATGGGCAGTGCCGTACCATCAGAGACCTGTCTAACTGTCTTGTTGGCACTCTGAAAGGCCGCATCAGTGACCTTCACTTGACTGGTGCCAATATAATAAATTCCACGGAGGTGACTGGGTTAGCAGCCTGTGTTGTTGATGTTAATGGCACAGTCATTGGTGTCCGGGTCGAAAATGCTCGTATTTCCACTTGGGGTTACAGAGCTTACGCGGGCATTGGGGGAGGGGAGGTTAGAGGAACGGTTGCCAACACCACGGCGGTGAACAGCACGGTTGAAACCTCGGGTAATTTTGCATACGCCGGCATCGGGGGGGGGCTGGTTCACGATGGAGGAATGGTTGCCAACACCATGGCGGTGGACAGCAGGGTCGAAACCTCGGGTCTTTATGCATGCGCCGGCATCGGGGGGGGAGCGATTATCAAAGGAACGGTTGCCAACACCACGGCGGTGAACAGCACGGTTGAAACCTCGGGTAAATTTGTACACGCCGGCATTGGAGGGGGGCTGGTTCACGATGGAGGAATGGTTGCCAACACCACGGCGGTGGACAGCACGGTCAAAACCCACGGTCAATCTGCACACGTCGGCATTGGAGGGGGGTGGGTTGACGATGGAGGAGCGGTTGCCAACACCACGGCGGTGAACAGCACGGTCGAAACCTCGGGTCTTTATGCACGCGCCGGCATCGGGGGGGGGGGTGATTGATGGAAATGTTGCCAACA